>JAKSIY010000038.1 GCA_024398535.1 Bacteroidaceae bacterium | reverse complement strand
AAGAAACCGCCATTGTTGGCATCGCGCCATGCCTGGCCTTCATGGTTTCCCTTTGAAGAGTTCTCGGACTTCATCATATGGTCTGCCTCTGGCTGCTGCTCGCCTGCATTTACCTTGTCAACGGTGCGGTTGTCAAGAGCAATCAGGGCTGCCTCTGCCGCAGCAATGTCTCTCTGGCGCTGCTCATATTCTGCAGGACTCATCATAAGATAGTAGATGGAATACCTGCTGTCATGAATCTTGTAGAAAGGAACCATTTCTGCCTTCACGAACTTCTCATTTGCAAACAGCTTTGGAGCTACAAAACTGCCGGAGTATGGATTTGCATTGCTTCCATAAGTCCAATAAGAAGATGCATCAAGTGCCTGGGCAACGTTGTTGACATTACCAATGATGTATGGGGCATCGAGCGCAGAGATAAGACGGCCAGATGCAATATGCTCCCAGCGGCCGTCACCGGCAACAAGTCCTGTCATGTCTTCTGTTCCAGTCTTGACACCGAGAAGGATTGGGCCATTCTTTACTGCAACGTACTCAGGAACATTGTCAAGAGTCACAGGATGGATATGCATAGGCATCGTAATCTCAACCTTGTCACCTTTCTTCCACTTGCGGTCAATTACAATGTAGCTTGATGGCTTTGCGCCCTCAGCATAGTCAACACCACCGCAGACAACCTTCATCTCACCTGCAGTCACCCATTCAGGACAGCGGACCAGCATGCGGAACCTGGCTGATCCCTTCTGAGGATTGACGGTTATTACACTTGTCTCTGCATCTGGGAACGATGTCTCCTGAACGACTGTCACGTTTTTCTCCTTCCAATTCAGCCTTGAAGCAATGAACAGATTCACATACAGGTCATTATCAAAGTGTGAATAGATGAACTCTCCGTACTTTCCGTGGTTTTCCATACCAGTACCTACGCAGCACCACATTCCCTCATTAGGCTGGGAATAGACGCGGTAATGTGCTGGACGGGCAGGAGTGAAATATACGTATCCGCCATGCTCCGGATGCTGGGTTGAAAGGATATGGTTGTAAAGTGCATTCTCAAAGAAATCTGCATAGCGTGCCTCTGGGTTCATGAAGAAGAGATCTTCAGTCAGCTTGAGCATGTTGTTTGTGTTACATGACTCAGGTCCCTCACGCTCCTCAACATAGCTGTGATAGTCCTCAGCACCCGGGAAATGCTCCCTGCGGCTGTTACCACCGAATGCTACCGAGCGGTAATTGACAACCCTGTCCCAGAAATAGTCCGATGCCTTCTGATAGTCAGCCCTGTCAGCCTCAGATACCTGAGCAACACGTGCAAAACCTACAACCTTAGGCACCTGGGTATTTGCGTGCTTGTTATCCAGATTATCCACACCTGCCAGCATGCTGTCATAAAGCTGATGGTGGGTGAACTTTCTGGCAGCATCAAGATACTTCATGTCACCGGTCATCTGATATGCATCGGCATAAACCTCATTCATACCGCCGTGCTCAGTGTTCAGCATGCTCTCCATCTGCTGGTCTGTCAGGTTCTCAATGACCCAGATACCCCAGTCACAGAGCTTCAGGAACATCTCTCTACCCTGTTCGCTGCCGGCATAGAGCCATGTATCGCGCAGACCTGCGTATGTCTTGTGAATATTGTACCAAGGCACCCAGTAACGGCCAATGATACCTACATTTCCGTCATGAACCTGCTGCCAGAGAGACTTGCTGTCAGGAACGCCGCCCACATATCCATGCTCATCAGCATCCTGGCATCTCTTCATCTCAGAAAGCATGTAGTTCATTCTGTCCAGACACTCCTTGTTTCCGGTCGATGCCCAGTGAATTGCCAATGCGGTCAGATAATGGCCACCGACATGACCATCCAGGCCCTCCCAGTTCGGGAAAAGTTCCCCCTTTGGGTCAAGCCCAGCCTGAAGCAGGAAAGGAGCCAGCAGACGGTCAACGTCATACTGGAGCAGATGCTCAACATTCAAATCCTGAGCATGCTTGAACGGTCCGTCAAGAAGTTCAACATCTGACAGACTGAACGAATTCTGGTACAATCTCTGTTGTGCAGCAACCGGAGTTGCAGTCATGGCTGTCAATGCCATACCGATCAGTAATTTTCTCATATCATCAATATTTTTTATTGTCTATACCTATGTGTCTTTGCAATATAACCGCATTTCCTGCAGAATGGCTCAACGGCCTGATGTCTGTTGAAACCATCGTACATTCTCCTTGCTCTTTCCGTTCCCAATATCTCAGGAAGGGATTTCTCAAACAGGTTTCCCAGTGCCAGATCAGCATCGTGATCCAGACAGCATGGAACAACCGTGCCATCCACCAGCACACCGACCTGTCCGCGCAGAGCATAGCAGAACTGCTCGCCGTCCGTTTCCTGGGCCTCTTCTGAAGGCCATTCAAACATCCGGTCATACTCCAGATAAAGTCTCTCTTTCAGCATGAAACCGTTCCGGCCCTCACTCCACGGACGTGGCACAGACCGTCCAATCAGTTCCAGAATCCTGTCATTCTGTTCATTGTATCCACCCTGGTTCCAGAGTCTCAGAACCACAATGATTCCCGCTGCCGATGCCTTCATGGCAAACGCCATGACACTCTCCATATACTCCTCTACTCCATCAAGTTCATTGCCCTCATGAGCATGAAGAGATATCTGTATCTTATAAGGTGCTGCATCAATCACCGCATCCGCACTGCCCAGAAGCGTCCCGTTGGTTGTCAGCACAGGCACAAACTTCTTTGCCTTTGCCCTCTCTATGAACTGTGGAAGCCACTTGTTCAGCAGTGGTTCTCCCATCAGATGAAAATAGAGAAAGTGGACATGCCCTTCAAGCTTGTCAGTCAAGGTATCAAACTCAGACAGAGTCATGACCTTTCCTTCTCTGTGTGTCCCCGGACAGAACTTGCACTCCAGGTTGCACACGTTGGTTATCTCAAGAAAGCACCTTTCAATCATGGCTTCTTTCTGGTGCTGACTTTACCCGGATTCTTTGACACGAACTCCTTCCAGCTGGATGCGCCCTTTGCAGGAGTCTCTGGACGTCCCATCTGCAGATAATGGCAGTATGCTATTGCAAGGGCATCGGTCGCATCAAAGAACTTTGGCATGTCCTCTTTGCTGATGTTCAGGATTCTCTGAAGCATAGCAGCCACCTGTTCCTTGCTGGACAGACCGTTTCCTGTCAAAGCCATCTTCACCTTCATTGGGGCATACTCTGCAATTGGAATATCCCTGTTTATGGCAGCAGCCATTGCAACCCCCTGAGCCCTGCCCAGCTTGAGCATGGACTGTACATTCTTGCCAAAGAACGGAGCCTCAATGGCCATTTCATCTGGCAGGAAAGACTCTATCAGTCCAGTAACCCTTTCAAAGATGTGTCCCAGCTTAAGATAGGTATCAGGGCATTTGCGCAGGTCAATCACCCCCATGGCAACCATCTGAGCCCTGGTTCCCGTGATTTTCAAGACGCCATAACCCATGACATTCGTACCTGGGTCTATACCCATTATTATCTTTTCCTTGACCGGAGCCAGCATCCCTTTGCCAATTACCTGATTACTTTACTCTCCAGACATCAAGAGTGATGCCGCCACCGGCACCGCCAAAACTTGGCTGGCACAGGAAGAGAGAATTGTTCATCCAGTTATACTTGCTGTCCTCTGGGGCCTCAAACTTTGGAGCGCATCTGAAGTACATGCCATCACCCATTGAAATGATGCCACAGTTGCGGACATGAATGACTACACCGTCGTCTGTCTTTATGCAATAGATTGCCTCCAGTTCCGTACGGCCACCATTGCTCATCTGATAATCTGCACCGCCGGGAATAATTTCACCCTTCAGTTCCTTGCCGGCAAGATGTCCCTCAAACGTTCCACCTGTAATTGGAATAATGTTTCTGGTTCCCTTAGGAGTCTCCCCTACAGCATAAGCCTGCCCAAGAGCAACATTGAGTCTCAGACAATACTCAAGTTCCGGTCCCTTTGGATCCTGTGCAGGGGCCTGAGCCTTGACCTGTGACGTACCAAGAAATGCCATAACCAACATGGCACCCATGATAGATGCAATTCCTTTCATTTCTTCTGTTTTTTATAGTTCCATCTTACAAAAGTAATAAAGATGATGCAAATACTTCCGTTTTTATTGTTTATCTTTGCAACGTCAAAACAGACAAGGGGCATTAGCTCATCTGGCTAGAGCGCGACACTGGCAGTGTCGAGGTGACCGGTTCGAGTCCGGTATGCTCCACTTGATAATTAAAAACCGCCAAACCCATGCTTCTGGAGCAATGGTTTGGCGGTTATTTTGTTTCTGAGACAGAATATCAGAGATTCTCCTCAAGGAAACGGATCAGTTCCTCACCTCTCAGATTTGTCTCAATAATCTTGCCATCCTGAATCATGAAGGTTGCAGGAATGGTACTGATACTGTAGGTATATGTAGGAGCTTCATCGTTTTCACGAAGGTCAATGAGCTGAATCCATGGCATCTGCTCCTGCTCCATAGCCTCACGCCAGTCATCCTGATCCTCATCGACAGACACACTGACAATCTGCAGACCCTTGTCATGGAACTTGGCGTATGCCTCCTTCATTGTAGGAATCTCATTCCTGCAAGGGGCACACCAACTTGCCCAGAAATCAAGAAGCACCATCTTGCTGCCAGCCAGAAGCTCTGAGAATCTGGCATCCTCAAGGCCAGAACCGGCAGGTTTCTTGACAGTGAAGTCAATGAACGGATTGCCCTTTGCAGTGCGCATCTTCATGGCAACCATCTCCTTCAGCTGAACAATGTATATATCATTGGCAACATCCGGACCCATGCCTTCAAGCAGTTCATTGAGCTCTTCTGTTGAATACATGTCATAGTTGTCAGCAAGCTGCTGGACACCGAACATATTGTTGCTGTTCTCAAGTATGCTGCGTTTTACCAGATCAAGATAACTGTTCTGAAGGTCCTCCATCTGGTTCCTGTATGATTCCAGGTCAGCACCCTCCTGCTGAGCCTGAGCCATCCTTGAATAGAGTTCATTCACATCATTGTTGATGACGGTAACCTCATCATAGAACTTCTGGAAGCTCTTGTTTGTCTGAGTGCCACCAACAGTCTGGTTCTGACCATCCCAGTCAAGCTTTATGTTTCCTGGCTCAAGGAAGAATGTACAGGTAGCCATCTGACCGGCATTATCAAAACTCATGATGTAAACCTCTGAGCCATCGGTCTCTCCTTTGAAGGAGTATTTACCACCCTTCACATAGGCAGTATCCACTGGAGCCAGATCTGTACCGTCAACGATAGCACAAAGAATTACAGGATCGCCATCCACAAGTCCGGCAATTCGTCCTGATATGGTGTACTTGCTTCCACCGCCGCAAGCCACAAGGGCAAGGGTTGCTATTAATCCAAAGAACTTCCTCATGAAAATCAAGGCTTGATAAGATACTGTGATGTGATTGATTCATTCTCTGCTGCACGGCGGATTGTCTCAGCAAACATATTTGCAATTGAGAGCTGCTTCAGCTTGCGGCATGGAATCGGGTTACGGTAAGGAATACTGTTTGTAAAGACAATCTCCTCAAGGTGTGAATTGTCAACACGTACAGGAGCCTCACCAGACATGATGCAGTGCGATGCGATTGCGCGTACAGAACGTGCACCGGCCTCCATCATAGCATCGGCAGCCTTGCAGATTGTACCTGCTGTATCCACGATATCGTCAACAATGACAACGTCCTTTCCGGCAACGTCACCGATGATGCGAATATCATCAACCACGTTGGCTCTTGTCCTTGTCTTCTGGCACAGAACCAGAGGGCATCCAAAATACTTGGCATAGGCACTTGCACGCTTGCTGCCGCCTACATCAGGTGCAGCCATTACAAGTTCCTCAAGCTTCAGTGACTGAATGTACGGAGCGAACACGAATGTTGCATAGAGATGATCCACAGGAACATTGAAGAAGCCCTGAATCTGATCTGCATGAAGGTCCATCGTAACAAGACGGTCGATGCCAGCAGTGCTCAGAAGGTCAGAAACCAGCTTTGCACCTATTGATACACGTGGTTTGTCCTTACGGTCCTGTCTTGCCCAGCCGAAATAAGGAATTACCGCATTGATTGACTTGGCAGAAGCACGCTTTGCTGCATCAATCATGAGCAGAAGTTCCATCAGGTTGTCAGAACTAGGGAATGTTGACTGAACCAGGAAAACATCCTTGCCACGGATTGATTCCTCATAGGAAACTGCAAATTCTCCGTCAGCAAAATGTGCCAGATTCATCTTGCCCAGAGGGCAATTCAGATAGTCACAGATCTCCTTTGCCAGGTACATGGAACTTGTACCGCAGAAGACCATGAAATTATCGTTGGAGCTCATTTTTGTTATTATTGTTGTTTAATGACGCAAAGTTACTACAATTAATCTTTCTCTGCGGACAAGTTTTGCTATTTTTGCAGCCCAAATTATGAACACATGAAAAGTATTTACATTGTCCTTCCAATTCTGACAGTCCTGATGTTTGACCTGGGACTCTCTTTGAAGCCATCAGACTTTGCAATGATCATCAAGCGTCCAAAAGCCATGCTGGCAGGTATCTTCGGACAGATAGTCGTTCTGCCACTCATTGCACTGGCAATTGGACTCGCCCTGAACCTTCCCCCACTCTTCCTGATTGGCCTCATGCTCATTGCGTGCTGCCCGGGAGGCTCATCAAGCAACGTCTTCTCAAAGATTGCCAACGGTGACGTAGCCCTGTCTGTATCCCTGACAGCCGTAAGCTCAATCATCACGCTGTTCACCATTCCACTCATCATGCAGTGGGTGACGACATACGCTGGCCACGCCGTTGGAATCTCACTTCCTGTCAAGAATCTTCTAATACAGAATCTCTTTACGGCCCTCACACCTATAATCATAGGAATCGTCATCCGTCACTTCTGGGAAAAGGGTGCAGCAGCCATAGACAAGGTGCTCTCCAAGACAGCGTTCCCGCTGCTCATGTTCCTGGCCCTTGTCTTCTTCATCCAGAACAGACAGGTCATTGCAGACAACATAGTTCTGCTGGGTGGATGCGCAGTTCTCCTCATCCTACTCTCCGTGCTGGCCGCATCGGCAGGAAGCAGGATACTTAAACTCAAAAGCAACGAAAGGCGCACCATTGTCATTGAAGTCGGCATGCAGAATGCAGCGCAGGCCATTGCAATTGCCTCAAGTCCGTTCATCTTTGCAGACGATGCCATTGCAACTCCAGCCATTGTCTATGCACTCTTCATGAACGTTGTGCTTCTGATCTACGTAAAACTCGTGAACAAGAAATAAGATTCAGCCACATGACACAAACAGGGCCCGCAGGAAAACCTGCAGGCCCTTTCTTTATTATTGCTGTCAGTATCAGTACAGCCACTTTACGTAGCAGAAGTCCTGACGGTGTGGCAGATCTGAATTCTTTGGATACATTCTGTAGCATACCTTGAAGAGACCAGACTGATCAATCTTCAGGCGGCCCTCAAATGTATAGAGATTACCCTCACGTGCAACGATGTTCATTGGAACGACACTGTCAATCTTATCCTTTCCTTCTTCATTCCTGATGGTTACGATTTCAAGACCTACAGCATCCTCAAGTCCCTTCTCGTCAATCACATACTTGATTGTATATGACTTGCCGCTCTGGAATGAGCCCTGAAGTACATCCTGGCTCTTCTCAGAAGAAACGACCTCAATTGAATCCCAGCGCTGTGCTACTACCTCCTTCCACTGGGCAATCTCCTTTGCCTTTGCAAAGTTGTCTGCCATCAGGGTATTGGCACGCTCTGCCATCTTGCAGTAGAACTTGCTGTAGTAGTCATCAAGCTGACGCTTCATTGTATAATGAGGAGCAATCTGAGCCATTGAGTTCTTCATTGTGCGAACCCAATCCTCTGAGATACCCTCTTCGTTACGCTTGTAGTACAGCGGCAGAATCTCATTCTCAAGAAGGCTGTAGATTGTAGCTGCATCAAGCTGATCCTGATAACCCTGGTTCTGGTATGTACGCTTGTCTGTCAGAGCCCAGCCGGCACCCTTACGGTAACCCTCATACCACCAGCCATCAAGAACTGAGAAGTTTACGACACCGTTCATCAGAGCCTTCTCGCCCGATGTACCGGAAGCCTCAAGTGGACGTGTAGGAGTATTCAGCCAGATATCAACACCAGAAACAAGACGGCGTGCAAGCTGCATGTCATAGTTCTCAAGGAAGATAATCTTGCCAAGGAATTCAGGACGGCGTGAAATCTCAATGATCTGCTTGATCAGGCCCTGACCGGCGCCATCATGTGGATGAGCCTTACCTGTGAACAGGAACTGTACCGGATAATCAGGATTGTTGACAATCTTAGCCAGACGGTCCAGGTCAGTGAAGAGCAGATGAGCACGCTTGTAAGTAGCAAAACGACGACCAAAACCAATGATCAGGGCATTTGGATTGATCTTCTGCATCAGGCTTACGATTCTTGAAGGATCACCCTGATTCTTGAGCCATGTATCACGGAACTGGGTACGGATGTAATCTACCAGCTTCTCCTTCATCTGCAGGTGCTGATTCCAAACCACCTTGTCTGGAACATTGTAGATTGCCTCCCAGATCTTCTCGTTTGACTGGTCGTTCATGAAGTTCTTGTCAAAATACTTGCCATAGAGAGCAAGCCATTCTGAAGATGCCCATGTAGGCATGTGAACACCGTTTGTAACATAACCAACGTGGCTCTCCTCTGGGAAGTAACCCTTCCAGATGCCAGAGAACATCTGCTTTGAAACCTCACCGTGGAGCCAGCTTACACCGTTTACCTCCTGGCAGGTGTTGCATGCAAATGTTGACATACAGAAACGCTCACCGGAATCACCTGGGTTTGTACGGCCCATATCCATCAGTTCACCCCAGCTGATGCCCAGCTGCTGTGCATAGCCGCTCATATACTTGCCGAACAGGCCCTCGTCAAAGTAGTCGTGGCCGGCAGGAACCGGAGTATGTACAGTATAGAGTGATGAAGCGCGTACAACCTCCATAGCCTCATTGAAGGTAAGGCCCTGTGCAATGTAGTCAGTCAGACGATACAGGTTACAGAGAGCTGCATGGCCCTCATTGCAATGATAGATATCCTTCTTGATGCCAAGAGCCTTGAGTGTCAGCATACCACCGATACCGAGCAGAATCTCCTGCTTCAGACGGTTCTCCCAGTCACCACCGTAAAGCTGCGATGTGATTGGGCGGTCATACTCACTGTTCATATCATTGTCAGTATCCATCAGGTAAAGAGATACACGACCTACGTTTACCTTCCAGATAGAAGCATATACTGAATAGTTGATGTAAGGAACCTTTACGACAAGTGGCTGTCCGTTCTGGTCCATTACGCGCTCAAGTGGGAGCGATGCAAAATCCTGTGGCTCATAGTTGGCAATCTGCTGGCCATCCATAGACAGGCTCTGTGTAAAGTAGCCATGTCTGTAGAGGAAACCTACAGCACACATGTCCACGTTGCTGTCCGATGCCTCCTTCAGGTAATCGCCGGCCAGAACACCAAGACCACCCGAGTAGATTTTGAGGACATGGGTAAGACCATACTCCATGCAGAAGTATGCTACAGAAGGACGCTCAGCGTTTGGCTTGACATCCATGTATGCGCGGAACTGGGCATATACCTTGTTCATGCGCTCAATCAGAGCGGCATCCTTTGACAGCTCCTCAAGTCTCTCATAATTGATTGACTCAAGCATCATCACAGGATTGTGCTTAACCTTGGTCCAGAGTTCAGGATCCATGCTGCGGAAGAGTTCCTTGCACTCAGGAGACCATGCCCACCAGATATTGTGAGCCAGTTCATCAAGCCTTGACAGTGCTTCTGGCACGCTTGGCCTTACATTGATTTCACGCCAATTAGGTGTATTGGCATTACTTGCGCTGATCTTCATATTTTATATAGCTTATTAGTTTATTTTCTTTTTGCTGCACTCTTCATAGCCACCTGATATGCCTGATCATAGTAGGTTATGAACTTATCCCACGATGCCTCCTTGGCATATTCGCTTGCGGCTTCCCTCATCTTCTCCTTGGCATTCATGGTTGACTTGAAATACTTCAGAACTGTCTCCTTGATGCTGTCAACAGCCTCGGCAAAGTTACTGTCCGTCCTGTGAATCACCTCAACACCGTCCTGCAGCCTGCCGTTACCTCTCTTGCCATGGTTGACCCACAGTCCAAAACCGGCCAGGTCTGTAGTGATTGTCGGGATATGGAATGCCACACTCTCAAGTGGAGTATAGCCCCAAGGCTCATAGTAAGAAGGATACAAGGCAAGATCATGTCCTATCAGCAGGTCATAGTAAGACTTGCCAAAGATACCGTCATTTCCATCCAGATAGCATGGAACGAACATAATCTTGACCGGATCGGCTGGCATATTGTTGAACCCGGCGCTTCTGAGCGATGCCACAATGGCATCCTCATCCATATTATTCAGCCAATGGGTAATGTATGGCATCGGAAGAGCCTGGTCATAGTAGTGCTTCTGACCAGCCATCCTCTCCTTCAGGTCGGGACGTGGACCGACCACCCACGCAGGAACATTAATCAGAGCCAGAACCTCATGCTCGGCAGTACGTGCATCTGCGCGCAGGGCCTTCATCGACTCAATGAACATGTCAATTCCCTTGTTGCGGAATTCGCATCGGCCTCCGATTGCAAGTATGAATGTCTTCTTGCTCAGTTTCAGACCCATGAGTCTGTTTGCAACAGCTAGGATACGGGTTCTTGCAGCCTCGCGCTTATTGAAGAAGGTCGTCTTTGAAGAAGGAACAAACTTCTTCTCAAAACCGTTCACGGTGACAACCTCAGGGGTGCGGCCAATGAACTGTGTACACTCTCTGGCGGTCAGTTCGCTGACAGTGGTAAAGCAGTCTGCATGCAGGGCTGCCTGCTTTTCCACAGAGTGCTTGGACTCCACGTTGAGTTCCTGAGCCATCTGATCACCGTTATAACCCTCAAAGTAATCATAAAGAGGTTTATAGTTACAGCAGATAGAGCGACCTACGGTAGTAGCGTGGGTAGTAAATACAGTTGCTATTTCAGGAATGGAATGCTTGATGAACAATGATCCAAGACCGGTCATCCATTCATGAGCGTGGAAAACCACAGACTCATTGTTCTTCACATTATAATTATAGAAACTCTCCACAACCTTGGCGGCAGCGTAAGAGAACATTGAAGATTCATCATAATCTCCATAAGCATGGAGCGAATCAACCCCAAAGAAATTCCAGGCATCAGCATAGATTGAATTCTTCATGCTGAAATACTGGTCAAAACCAATCAGAAACACGGTAGGATTACCTGGAATATTCCATGTACCAATTCTGACTTTTACCCCATCATTGGCCTGGGCATGCTGTCTCCAGTCTGAATGGACGTCAGGTGTTTCTGTAAAGAGCGTGTTGTCCGGATTCAGGTCCGGACCAATAAAAATCAGGTTCCTGCAACTTTTCTCCTTAAGGACCTTTGCCTGAGTAGAGAGCACAGTGTAGATGCCTCCTACTTTGTTGCAAACTTCCCAACTGACAGAAAAGATGTAATCCGGAACAGTCATTTTTGCATCCAGTTTCATCTTAAACTTCTAAAATCGATGCAAAATTACTAAAACAGAACCCCAAAAGGACCCATTTAACACACTTTAAGTAGCAATTGTTGAAAACTATACGCCCGATTATCAGCAAAATGACAACCGGGCGCAATAAATAATGTTTACAAAATCCAGTCAGTTTCCTTAGAAGGCAGAGCCCATCAGGAAGACGCCTGCAAGAGCAACGATAGCATAGAGCTCAGGGAATACGGCAAGGATAAGAGTCTTGCTGAACACGTCATGTCCCTGAGCAATGCCGGCAATGCCGTTTGCACAAACCTGACCCTGACGGATTGCAGAGAAAAGACCTACAATACCAAGAGCCAGACCACCGCCAAACACTGAACAAGCCTGAATTGGAGTAATATCTGGAGTAAGTACTCCAAACATGTTCGCAAAGATATAGTAGCCTGCAAAGCCATACAGACCCTGTGTACCAGGCATAGCTGTAAGCACAATGAAGTTACCGAACTTGTCCACTTTCTTAAGTGCACCGACTGCAGCATTACCGGCAATTGTAACACCGAAAGCGCTGCCAATACCTGCCAGACCAATCATCAGGGCAACGCCCAGATAAGCTAGAATTAAACTTGACATAATTTAGTTATTTAATTTTGTTGATATTTTTTCTGATTTCACACTGATTTTGCAAACGGACGATACTCTGTACCACCTCCTGCATAGCCGGAATTCTTGAAGAACTCTACAAAAGTAAGACGCATTGGGTGAACAACGGCTCCAAGAATGTTCATGAATATATTCAAGGCATGACCTAGAAGGAAGATCAGGGCAGTTACCAGGAATCCTACAACCGGTACATCCGGACTCATACCAGTAGCCATGCTATTGAATACATTTGCCAGGATACCGCCAGAAAGGCCCAGAGCAAAGAGTCTGACGTATGAGAGGACATCTCCCAACAATCCTGTAGCCATGTTGTATGTATCCCAAAGGCCAAGTCCTATGTTGAGCAAAGGATTCTTGCCGGGACTGTTAAGAAGGAATATTCCCACAGCAGCAATTCCCATAAGTGCCAGTACAATCGGATTACTGAAACCGACTCCTGTCAGTACAGAACCTATCACCGTCAGGAGCAGAAGCAACCAGCCTATTGTACTCAGTGCGTACTTGAACCCGCACTGAATAGTAAGGTTGACCGCCTTAATTCCCATACCGAACAGAATCTGTACAACACCTATGCACAGTGAAACAGAGAACATTGCCGAACTGTCCACAAACAGGAACTCCTTCATCTTCTGTACAAAGCCAATATTCAGATTATATATATTAAATCCGAAAAAGGTTCCAGAGAGCAATCCACACAGGATTGTGCTTGCTCCGAATAGTACAACAAGCCCTTTTGAGAAGTCTGGATTGATCAGCTTGAACAACTTTGTGAATATTGGAAGCGCTACTATCATAAGTAGTCCATAACCAATATCACCCAGACAGAGTCCAAAGAAGAGCATGAAGAACGGCGCAAAGAAGAGCGTCAGGTCAAGCTCCTGATATGTTGGAAGCATATACAGCCTTGTCAGCGGCTCAAACAGTCTGGCAAAACGGTTGTTGTTCAACTGGATTGGAATATCGTCCTCTGGAGTTGGATCACTTATTGTAAAGAACACACCCTTCCTGTCAAGGGACTTCTCTACTCCAGCACTTTCCGATGCAGGAATCCAGCCGTCCAGAACAAGCAGCCTGTCCTCTGCAGCATTCTGTCCTGAAAGACGCACTCTTGTCACATCCATCGAAGAAGAGAGCTCCGCAACAGATTTTCTCAGGGCATCAACACCACAGTTGGCAATAGTCTTCAGTCTGTCATCAGCAGATGCAAGTTCCGCAGTAAGAGATTCTGATTCTGCCACAATCTCAGACAAAGATCTCTGTGGAAGATGACATACATCTGCATCAATCTCTAAAGGCTGGCCGCATGGAGTGACAGTAATGAAACATACCTTCTGCTTATCAGAGTATATTACCGTTGCATGGTAAAGCTTCTCCCACTCATTATTATAATTCTTTGGAGCACAGCTGAAGAAACTTACCAGGTATCCGGCAGTCTTCAAACGCTCAAGAGACTCATTTCTGAAATCGCCCCAGACAGAGAGTTCACTCCGGCTCTTCTCAAGAGACTGCAGTTTCTGTTCTGCCTGTGTCTTCCAGGCCAGGAACTCATCGTATGCCTTGACAGTAGATGCCGCATCGGCCTTTGCCTGCGCAGAATCAGCATACGGTTCCAGAGCGGCAAGCACAGCCTTCTCTTTTGAGATCACACGCATTGATTCCTGCAGACCGGCATCAGAAGAGATGCCCTGCTGCCTTTCAACGACATGTACAACCCCAAGCTGACGCAGGTCCTCAAGGAAGGCGTCATATTCCCGGTGAAATACCAGGAACGAGATTTTCTTCATCTTTGTTATCATACCTGTGCCTCCTTTTCTTTCTTAGCTTCACGTTTCTCAAGCAGAGATTTCAGAATCTTCTGACTTGACTTGGACAGATTCTCTTCATCCTCCATGAAACGCTTTATCTTACGTATGGCATCCTCATATCCAGGAATCTGAACCTTCTCAAAAAGATTCACCTTCTGGGTGGTCTTCTTGCGCGCCTTCTCAAGCAGGGTCAGCTTTGCTGCAGTAAACTCCTGCAGGATAGCTGCTCTTGCCAGGTCCTGAATAATGCCAATGCCGTCATAGTACCATTTAGGTGAGTTGAACAGACTGAACGGTGCCACCTGGAAATCAACCCCATCAAGAACCGGAATCCTGGTTCCTGCAATCTTCCTTACGCTCATCTGCACGTCCTTTACGGTCACAAGCGTCGGGTCAAATTCATTCCAGAGAGCAAACATCGAATCGTATCTTGCAATATTCTCTTCAAGTTCAGTCCGCAGCCGTACAAGGTCATCCTTGCATTTCTTCACCTCGACACGCAGCGCACTCTCCTTACTCTTAATGATAGGAAGAGTACGTTTACGCACTTTCAACTGCTTTTCAAGCACCTGAAGTGAAGTCTTGTTATACTGAAACTTAACAGCCATAGACTAAGTGTTTCCGGTATTAATCCTTTGGCCAGAACTGTTCAACAAGCTCAGCCTTGATGTTAACCTCCTCAGGACGGAAATACTTTGCAAACAGTCCCCATGCCACGTCAAGCATCTCTGTGGTATCCAGATTGACATCAATTGCCAGAAGCTGGTTTGCATAATCCTTAGAGAATGCAAGGGCACGCTCATCGTAGTCAGTAAGGTCAAAACCGTTCTCAACCTTGGTCTTTGCGTTCGATGCGTCAGAATACAGACGTACTGCAGCATTCATGACCTGCGGATGATCCTTACGGGTCTTCTTACCGTTAACCAGCTGCTTAAGACGTGAAAGTGAGCGGAACGGATCCACAACCACCTTACCTACGTCACTGTCCTTTCTAAGGAAGAGCTGACCCTCAGTGATATAACCGGTGTTATCTGGAACGGCGTGAGTAATATCACCACCTGAAAGAGTTGTCACTGCAATAATTGTGATGGAACCGCCCGATGGGAACTGCACAGCCTTCTCATAAATCTTTGCAAGGTCCGAATAGAGAGAACCCGGCATGGAATCCTTAGAAGGAATCTGATCCATACGGTTAGACACGATTGCAAGCGCATCGGCGTATGATGTCATGTCACTCAGCAGAACCAGCACCTTCTCATTCTTCTGAACGGCAAAGTACTCTGCTGCAGTCAGTGACATATCAGGAATCAGCAGACGCTCAACAGCCGGATCCTCAGTGGTGTTCATGAAGCTTATGATACGGTCCAGAGCACCGGCATTTGAGAAGACGTTCTTGAAATACAGGTAATCATCGTTTGTCATACCCATACCGCCCAGAATGATCTTGTCAGCCTTTGCACGCATGGCAACAGTTGCCATAACCTGGTTGAACGGCTGGTCAGGATCTGCAAAGAATGGAATCTTCTGTCCTGACACCAGTGTATTGTTAAGGTCGATACCCGCAATACCGGTTGCAATCAACTCAGACGGCTGTTTGCGGCGGACAGGGTTAACTGAAGGACCGCCAATCTCAACCTCAATGCCGTCAACCTCAGGACCACCGTCAATAGGATCACCGTATGCATTGAAGAAACGTCCGGCCAGCTGGTCGCTAACCTTCAGCGAAGGAGCCTTACCCATGAAAACCACCTCTGCATTGGTTGGGATACCACCGGTACCCTGGAAAACCTGCAGTGTAACCTCGTCACCATCAATCTTTACGACCTGTGCCAGACGGCCGTCAATCATAGCCAGTTCATCATAACCTACACCCGTAGCCTTAAGCGAACAGGTAGCCTTGGTAATCTGGCTTATCTTGGTATATATCTTCTGAAAAGCTTTTGTTGTCATGGCATCACTTATTTTACGGTTCTACGTTCTGCAAGCATATTCTCAAGCTCAGCCTCAAACCCGTTATACTTATCAGACTTGAATTCACAATAGTTCATCTGCTTCATCAGGTTGATGACCTTCTTGAAGAACTCAATAACCTCAAGGAATCCGTCAAAGCTGAATTCCGAACGGCAAATCTCAATAACCTTGTTCACAATAGACTCCTGTCTCTCAAGAGGAGTTACGGCATCGATTGCATCGAATGCATCCTGCTGCAGGACAATGAAGTCAATCAGTTCTGCCTTCCAGAATGTTACATGATAATCTACAGGAACGCCGTCATCACCCAGAATGTTGATCTGCTCAGAAATCTCCTTACCACGCAGAAGTCTGGTCTTCAGCTCATTCACCTTAGGAAGCCACTCTGAATTTATATGCTCGCTGATGTATTCGTCAAACTCAGGATATTCAATATACTTTGAGTATGAGTCAATCGGGTTGATGGCCGGATAACGCTTGCGGTCAGCACGCTCCTGCTCAAGGGCATAGAAGCATCGGGCAACCTTCTTGGTATTCTCAGTAACAGGCTCCTTCAGGTTACCACCGGCAGGTGACACAGTACCGATGAACGTAATAGAACCAGGTTCACCGTTGTTCAGGTAAACAAATCCCGCACGTCCATAGAAGTTTGCAATGATTGAAGAGATATCCATTGGGAACGCATCCGGGCCAGGAAGTTCCTCCATACGGTTTGACATCTCACGCAGAGCCTGTGCCCAACGTGAAGTAGAGTCAGCCATGAGCAGCACCCTAAGTCCCATTGAACGGTAATACTCAGCCAGAGTCATGGCAGTATAGACCGATGCCTCACGCGCAGCAACCGGCATGTTCGAGGTATTTGCAATGATGATGGTACGCTCCATCAGCTTGCGTCCTGTATGCGGGTCATCAAGTTCCGGGAACTCGGTAAAGATCTCCACAACCTCATTGGCACGCTCACCGCAGGCAGCAATGATTACGATATCGGCCTCAGCCTGCTTTGAGATAGCATGCTGCAGCACAGTCTTGCCGGTACCGAACGGACCAGGAATGAATCCTGTACCACCCTCTACGATAGGATTCAGGGTATCAATTGAACGGACACCAGTCTCAAGAAGCTTGAATGGACGTGGCTTCTCCTTATAGTTAGTCATGGCAACCTTTACAGGCCACTTCTGAATCATATTAACCTGAATCTCATCCCCTTCTGGGCCAACCAGTACGGCGACCGTATCAATCACGCGGTAATCACCTTCTGCAACGATTGACTTGACTGTGTATTCTCCCTTCAATGAGAAAGGAGCCATAATCTTCAAAGGCTGGAAATTCTCCTCAACCTTTCCAAGCCATGTAGAAGAGATAACCTTGTCACCGGCCTTGACAATCGGCTCAAAATGCCATAACCTGTCATTGTCAAGAGGATACGTATATTCACCACGCTTCAGGAATACACCGGTCATCTTATCCAGGTCATTCTGCAGACCATCATAGTTATGTGAAAGCATACCTGGTCCAAGAGTAACCTCAAGCATGTGTCCTGCAAACTCGGCAGGAGCTCCAACCTTAAGGCCACGGGTGCTCTCAAACACCTGGACATAGACATTCTCGCCTACAACCTTTATGACCTCAGACATGAGCCTGTCGCCACCTGTCTCTATGAAGCAGATCTCATTCTGAGCAACAGGCCCGTCAACCTTCAACGTAACCATGTTGGCAATGACACCGCTTACAATACCTTTTGTAGCCATATATTTTCCTTTAATTATTTTCAAATTCCTGTGGGACCTCAACCTGCTGTTTCAGGTCAGATATGAGCATACGGAACAGTTTCTGTCCTGCCTCCTTGTCCAGTTTATACCATCTCTCTGCAATTCTGATCTTTTCAAGCATCGCAAAGAGTTTCTCAATGGTAAAGTAATTGAAGAAAGAGTTCTCATCCAGCCAGTTCCAGCGCATTATGTCAATCATCTTCTCTCTCTGAGTCAGATCCTTCTCTTCATTGATACGGACCAGTTCATCAAGAAAATCAATGGTACCGGTCAATCCCCAGTCACGTGCTCCTGACGTCTTCAAGGCCTGTGCAACCGCATCGTTACCTACTATCAGGGCCGATGCATCAAGACCATACTTCCTAGCAGTCATTGCAGTCTGGATATTTGCCAGATCCCGGTTGAAGAGCATCCAGTTGCGAACAAATGCATTCCTGATGCCTGCAGCGTAGTCATAAAACATTGATGAGAGCACATCCTCACGGAACTGGGATGTCTGATTATTCTCATCAAGAACCAGCTGGACAAAGTCATACATGTACATTGGAAGCTCAGAAGGACACTTCTCCGACTCTGCAGCCGCCTGAATCAAAGCCACAAGTTGACTTGTGCTGAAAAGGCCTTGATCAGACTTCAAAGGCATTTCCGTCAGTTCATCCGGAGTCTTTCCTTTAATGAAGGCATCCAGAAGAGAAACAAGATTCTCATGATCTACTGTCAGAAAAACCATGTCAAGCAACTTCCTATCCTTTTCAGACACGGCGTCATATACCTCATCACGGAACTGTGACAGGGTATATGATGGCTTCTCTTCTGAAAAAGAGATATCCGGAAGGCCTGCTATAAGATAGTAGTATTTTGCCATCAGAACAGAGACTCAACAAGCTGCGGACGCAGGAATGACTTAAAGAAGTTCACAAACTCCTCCTCACCGAAATTCACCTTGTAGGAGCCATCTGCCGGTGATATTGAGAACTGAGTCTTCTGACCGTTAACCTGCTTGATTTCGATGCCCTTATCCAGAAGATCCTTTGCATTAGCTGCAAAATATGACTTAAGGGAGTCAGCATCGGCAGTAGAAATCACTACAGCCTCAGACTCTACCCACTTTGTAGCCATCTTGAGAACAAAACTATTGAAAAGATCCTTGTCCTGAACAAATCCCTTAACAGAGTCCTTTACCAGCTTATCGGTAATGACATTTGCAATCTCAGATTTCAAGGCACCGACCATCTGAGAAGAATAGAGCGTCAACTCCTTCTGTGTATTTGAGGAATACTCATCAGAGGACTTCTTAGCCTCTGAAATTATAGACTGAGCCTCCTTCTTTGCCTCAGCAATAATCTGCTCAGCCATACTCTTGGCCTCAGAAATCAATCTTTCAGCCTCTTCATTACCCTTTACAACACCCTCCTTATAGATAAGGTCTGTAAGCTCCTGAATTTTTGTATCCATTACGGTATGATTATGTTCTTCCGCAAATATAGACAAAACAATGAATAAAACAAAATTTCTCCTGGCAGCGTGCATTGGCATTCCTTCTGCCGCGTGCGTTGGTATTTCTTCTGCCACGTGCATTGGCATTTCTTCTGCCGCGTGCATTGGCATTTTCCTGCCACGACTCCTAAGAATACCTACGCACACGGGAGTCGTGGCACCCTTTACCGCGATTTTCGGCATTTCCCTGCCACGACTCCTATGAATACCCCCGCACACGGGAGTCGTGGCAACATTTCCCGCGATTTTCGGCATTTCCCTGCCACGACTCCTAAGAATACCCCCGCACACGGGAGTCGTGGCAATCGTTCCCGCGATTTCCGGCATTTTCCCGCCTCGACTCTTATGAATACCTACGCACACGGGAGTCGTGGCAACGTTTCCCGCGTTTTTCGGTATTTCCCTGCCGCGACTCTTATGAATACCCCCGCACACGGGAGTCGTGGCAACCTTTCCCGCGATTATCGGTATTTCCCTTCCACGACTCCAATAAATACCCCCGCACACGGGAGTCGTGGCACACTTTCCCGCGTTTTTCGGCATTTCCCTGCCACGACTCCAAAGAATACCCCCGCACACGGGAGTCGTGGCACACTTTCCCGCGTTTTTCGGCATTCAATAAACTCCTGTCTTGACAAACTCATCAATATTGCCAACAGGGAGGAATTTGGAATTCTGCCAGTTACCGTTCCAAAAATCACCGGAAAGATAGATCTCTGCCCAGCCCCATGGAATTCCAAGATGAGAAACCTCAACCCTGATTGTACCATTGTTGTTGACAATTCCGCGTCCGACAGTAAACACATGTGTTACATAATCTTCTTCTGTATTGTAACCATCCAGTGTAAAAACCACAGTGGAATCTTCCGTCAGGGTAAACATATTGGACGTCCAAAACTCCATACACTTGATATCATAAAAATAAGTGCTCCTCCAAGTGGAATCCGTTGTCTGCTCAAAAAAAACGCTGTCGCGTCCATCTATGAGATAGTTATGAAATTGCCATATCCGTTCCTGGCACTGAGAAAATATATTGGATATGCAATATTCTTCAATATTATAAACGTCACTTCCTTTCTTCAACTCTATTATTGAGCAACTTCCCAGCAAGACTGTATCCAATGCTAGTGTTGCTATGACCATGTATTCCGTAAACTTCCTCATAATGCCGTCAGAAACGATATCCCACACCTAGTCTTGGAGAATAAATAGGGAACACACACATATGCTCTGTACCTATTCCTCCATCAATAACTCCATACAGTTGTTTGCCAATAGTAACCCCAACCTCAAGCTGGTAGCCAAGCCAGTCCGGCAGACCACCCACCACTCCAATACCTGACTTCTTTTCATTGTTGATTATCCAGTAATCAGCGTTACCCTGGTGTACGTAGCCGACTAACAGTTGGGAATATATCCTGATATAATTCCGCTCAACAAAAGTATATCTTGCACCAGCCAACAGGTCAAATGCATAAGTCTTCTCCGTCCTGTCAACATCGCCGGAAAAAGGATCCAGATACTTTACCCTTAACCAATTAAAGCCGATGCTTGATACTACAGACACTTTAGGATTTAGCCTATATGCAGATCTCAAGGAAGCAGTCGGTGAAAAGAAAACGTCATAACTGTTAGCAACAATTTCAGAGATACTCCTGTCCAACAGCAGTAAAGAGCTGGGCGTTACTGTAAAGTGAAAATAAGGCTCCTTATTTTCATACGCGCGATAGATTGATGGCATTGCCAAACTGGCCTCAACCTCCCATGAGCATGTCTGCCAGACATTCTGAGCAGATGTCAACAGCATGTTGAATGAAAGAATAACAAATGCTGTTATCCTGCCGTAAGAAATATTTTCAAACATCTTACGATACTTAAAATGTCAAATTAAGCCCCATATATCCCAATCCAACATCCATACCCAACAGCGCCAGAACTTCGCCATTGGCATTGCGAATTTCTTTGGCCTTTTTGTTGAACGTTGAAGTCACATAACCAGACAAAAGCGTTCCTGCAAAGCCCACAATAGAAACAGCTTGCCCTACCTTGTAGCTTTTCTGCTTCTTGGCTTCATTACTCAGAGTCACAAAATCTTCAACATTCACGCCATCCCAGTGATCATTGGCATAACGATTCTGTTCGACCATACATATAACATTACCTGACAGCCATGCGGTTCCAAACACCACGATGCCAGCTACACCTGTGTTTTTCAACCAGACGTATTTCTGGTATTCTGCTGACAGACTGGATGTGTCAAATGACGGTGTCTGGGCAAACGATGGTATGAGTGCCAGACTCATTAGAACTGTGATTAATAGTCGTCTCATTGGTATAGTGTGTTTGTAAAAGAAGCACTGCACGTGGCAAAGCTAAAAACCGATTTTTACACTTTCCGAATGAAAACCCATTCGCCGTTCTTATAATCATAGCGAAGG
>JAKSIY010000037.1 GCA_024398535.1 Bacteroidaceae bacterium | reverse complement strand
TATACTTCAATAATTTCAAAGAACGTTTAATCCACTTTTACGGGACAGTAGTGATTACCTTTATTAATTGTTACCATGCAAACTTACACAAAATTTTAAAAAAAATCGCCCAACCCCTTTGTAATTCAAAAAAAGGCCGTATCTTTGCATCGCTTTTGAGAAACAACTCAGCGGCACAGACAAATTCTTCCTTAGCTCAGTCGGTTAGAGCATCTGACTGTTAATCAGAGGGTCCTTGGTTCAAGTCCAAGAGGGAGAGCAAAAAGCATCTGCAATCGCAGGTGCTTTTTTTGTTCCCTTTCTGTCCCTCTTCATCACCCTCCTTTCACCAACTCCATCACACTACTCCATCATCTCCTCTATCCTACTACTTCATCTCCTCCTTCAACCAACTCCTTCATCGCCTCCTTCTACTTTCAACTCTTCATTCCTCATCCTTCTGGCCTCAAACCTTCGGTTTTTTCTTTCTACGAGTACGCTGTCATTTTCCTTCCACGACTCCAAGGAATACCATCACACACGAGAGTCGTGGCCATGTTTCCCGCGTTTTCGGCCATTTTCCTTCCACGACTCCAAAGAATAGCCGTATGCACGGGAGTCGTGGCCATGTTTCCCGCGTTTTTGGCGATTTTCCTGCCGCGACTCCTCTGAATACCCCTGCACACGAGAGTCGTGGCAATGTTTTCCGCGTTTTTGGCCATTTTCCTGCCACGACTCCAAGGAATACCAGCACATACGGGAGTCGTGGCCATGTTTCCCGCGTTTTCAGTCATTTTTCTGCCACGACTCCAAAGAATAGCCGCATGCACGGGAGTCGTGACACCTTTTCCCGCGATTTTCGGCATTTCCCTTCCACGACTCCAAGGAATAGCCGCATACACGAGAGTCGTGGCAATGTTTTCCGCGTTTTCGGCCATTTTCCTGCCACGACTCCAAGGAATACCATCACATATGGGAGTCGTGACACCTTTTCCCGCGATTTTCAGCATTTCCCTGCCGCGACTCCTATGAATACCCGCTTACACGGGAGTCGTGGCACCCTTTCCCGCGTTTTTTGACATTTCCCTTCCACGACTCCCAGGAACGCCAACATACACAGGAGTCGTGGCAGCTTCTCAAACAAGAATGCCATCTGCAGGTGCTAAGGGATTTCTCTTGTGCTTTACTCTTGTACGTTGCTATGGTATTACTTTGTCTGTTGCTGTGGTACTTTTGGCCGTTGTTGTGGTACTTTTGTCTGTTGCTATGGTTTTGCCAAACAAGGAAACGGAGAATAGCACCACAAGCGTTCTGGGGATACTTACCGTTTCCTTAGCCCTCATTTCAAGCCATAAGGAAACGCAAACAATACTCACAGCACTGCCAAAACCACTTTCCCGTTCCCTTCTTTGGCGGATTTCAACTAGCATCGCCACGTACCCGCTGGACACGAAAGTCCCACCACCTCCGGCCTGGAAAGACCCGCCACAGCCACCGCCTGCGGCCTAGGAAAATTTCACCACCGCTGCTCAGGGAAGTCCCGCCACAGTCACCGCCTGTAGCCCAGGAAAGCCTCACCACAGCCGCTCTGGAAAGCTCGTCACAGCCGCAGCACCATCCAAGAAAGATTATTGGAATTCCTTCTGCATCGTGCTTTGGTATTTCTTCTGGACGTGTGCTTGGGTATTTCCGTCTGCCACGACTCCAAAGAATACCATCACATACGGGAGTCGTAGACATGTTTTTCGCGTTTTCGGTCATTTTCCTTCCACGACTCCTAAGAATACCTCCGCACACGGGAGTCGTGACGCCCTTTCCCGCGTTTTTCGACATTTCCCTGCCACGACTCCAAGGAATACCCGCATACACGAGAGTCGTGACAACTTCTCATATACAATACCATTCGCACTATAGAAAAAAAAGATACCAAAAGCATCCTGAAAGAAGAATACTAAAAGCATCCAGAAAGAAGAACACCAAAAGCATCGGAAAAGAAAAACAAAGCATCGGAAAAGAAAAACAAAGCATCGGAAAAGAAAGACACGAAAAGCATCGGCAAGAAAAATCCAAAGAACATAGTCCAGTCCACCACTAATTTCGAACAACCTGGGACCTGTCCCTGAAACGTTCGAGGACCTGTCCCCAAAATCGTCAAAACGGAACCTGTCCCTCGCCAGGCGACAACCTGTCCCCAAAGCGTTCCAAAAATCGCCAAAACGGAACCTGTCCCTCGCCAGGCGATGACCTGTCCCCAAAGCGTTCGAACGATCTGGGACCTGTCCCCATTTTCGTTCAACGCTTGTTCATCAGCAGGTAGTAGGAGACGGCCAGCCAGAGGCAGGCGCCGACCCAGGCCATGACATCGACAAGCGGGATTGCGGGATAGCCGTAGAACCTGGGGAAGGTCATGGAGGCGCCCATGCGGATGACCAGTTCAAGGACACCGGCCATGAGCGGCCAGAAAGTCTGCCCCACTCCCTGCAGCGCGTTTCTGTAAACGAACAGCACATACAGGAACGGGAAGAAGATTGCACTGACATGCAGGTACAGCCTGGCAGCGTAGAAGATCTCTGAAACGCGGTCGGCAGAATCGGCCAGGGAGTTCTCATCAAGGAACATTGCAGTCAGCGGCTCGTCAAAGAACCAGAGGATTGCAGAGGCAACGGTGCATACGCACAGAGTCAGGAAAATGGTAGCCCTGACACCGGAGCGGACACGGTCAATACGGCCGGCGCCATAGTTCTGGCCGGCATAGTTTGCCATTGACACACCGAACGACACGCCCACCGTTGCGCCAAGGTTCTGCACCTTGTTGGCAGCAGAGAAACCTGCAATGTACGTATCAGGAAACAGGTTCAGGGCGGCCTGCAGGATTACCACACCCACAGCAGTGATGCTGAACTGAAGCGCCATTGGCAGGCCTATTGCAAGGTGGTCCCAGATGAAGCCCCAGCTGGTCCTGAAATCATCTTTGTGCAGTCTTATCTCAGGATACTTGTGGAACGCCCACGCAAAACAGAGGGCAGCAGACAGCATCTGCGCAAAGACAGTGGCCACAGCAGCGCCCTGGACTCCCCACCCGAACGTAGCTATGCAGAGCAGGTCAAGCCCCACATTCAAGGCAGAAGAGAACAGCAGGAAATAGAGCGGCGTACGGCTGTCACCCAGTGCACGCAGTATGCATGACACCATGTTGTAGGCCACGCTGGCAATGATTCCAGCAAAGATGATTGAAATGTAGTTGTAAGAATATTGGTAGATGCTGTCAGGAGTATTCAGAAAACGAAGCAAAGCGGGCAGGAGCCCCAGCGCCAGCAGAGTCAGCATCACCGACAGGCCGACACAGATTATCAGGCTTGTTCCTATAGACTGACGCATCCGCACCATGTCACGCGCGCCGAAGAACTGCGCTATCATGATGCCCAGACCGCTGGTAATACCCATGGCAAAGCCCAGCACCAGAAAGTTCAGGCCTCCCGTTGCACCAACGCCGGCAAGGGCCTGAAAGCCGATGCATCGGCCCACAATGACAATGTCCACCAGATTGTAAATCTGCTGAAAGACGTTGCCCAGAATGATAGGGAGTGAATATACCAGAATGACTTTCGCTGGCCTACCCTCAGTAAGGTCCTGAATCATGCTGCAAAGTTACTGCATAATTCCTCAGAGCATGAAAAGCAGAAGATAAATGACGTTAATTACTCCAGCCTGCAGCAGGCAGATGTTGTACTTAGCACCCTCGGCCTTGACTATCCTGAAGTAGTATGACATCATTATCACCATCATGGGAACATAAACGACCTTGGTCGATATGGTCCTGTCCGACACAAGAAAATAACTGTCAAACAGACAATAGCTTACCGATATTCCCCTATGTTCCATCAGCCACATCAATGTCGGAACCAGCAGGACAATCACCAGCAATATTCCGTGTGCAGCATTCTTACCAAATCTTACAGGCAGTGTCTTCTTGCCCGATGCCCGGTCACTCTCCATATCACGCAGGTTGTTCACCATCAGCACGCACATTGAGATAAGTCCACATACCGCCCCGGCCATGAATGCCTCCTTGCAGAAAATATGCAGCTGAAGCCATACCGTACCGGCCGTAGCCAGCACTCCGTAGTACAAGAACACAAAGATGTCTGCAATTCCCAGATATGAAAGGGAATGTGACGTTGCGGTATAAAGCCATGCAAACAGAATAGCAGTGACACCTATTAATAATATCGGCAGACCGCCTGATATCACCAGATAGAGTCCGATGCAGACTGCAACGCCAAGAGCAATGAAGCAGGCGGCCTTCATCTGCCCCTTTGTAACCTCACCCTCGGCAAGAGCACGCTTGAATCCGGCACGTCCTGCCTTGTCCGTTCCTCGAACATAGTCGTAGTAATCATTGATCAGGTTTGACAGGATCTGCAGACTCAGGGAGCAGATCAGGGTCATGACTCCAATCAGGCCCCTATGTGACACCTCAGCAGAAAAGCCAGCCCTGACAATCTCATGAGAAGACCAGAGTCCTATCAGCACCGGCACCATAGAGGCAAAAAGAGTCTGGGGCCTTACAATCCTCAGCCAAAGGAGAACGTTTTTCATAGCATCGGTTCTTAAGGTTTTACTGCTGTATAAAGAGTAGATATGCCGAATGTCAGAGGCTTGAAACGGCAGTCTGTGAAACCGGCATCGGCTATGTGGCGTGTCATTTCCTCGCCCCAGATGAAGTTCTTGACACTCTGGCGGAAATAGACGTACGCAGACGGATCCTTGCTTATCAGTTTGCCTACCAGCGGCATGATGTGGGTAAAGAACAGGTCGTAGAAGTAGCGGACTACCCTGTTTGAAGGATATGAGAAATCAAGAATCACCAGCTGGCCGCCGCTCTTCATGACACGGCACATCTCACGCAGCCCCTGATCTAGGTCAGAGAAGTTGCGCACACCGTAGCCGCAGGTCACGGCATTGTACTTCCCGTCCGGGAACGGCATCTCCAGAGCACTTGCCTTCTGGAATGAGATGTGTCCGGCAAGCCCCTTTGCGGCCACCTTCTTCTCTCCAATCTTCATCATCTCTACAGACAGGTCGATGCCGTCAACATGAATGGCCTTGCCCTGACGCAGTATCTCAAGCGCCAGGTCACCGGTACCTATTGCAACATCAAGGACATTCTGAACGGCAGGCTCCTTCATTGTCCTCACGGCCTTACGTCGCCACACCTTGTCAATATTCAGTGACAGCACATGGTTGAACCTGTCATAAGTACCCGCAATCCGGTCAAACAACTGATCTATCTGTTTCTTCTCTTCCACTTTTTCCAGAATTTAAGACAAATATACTATTTCCACACCGTATCGCAGCTCGGTCCGTTCATTTTTTATCAAAGCGGTTGAACAGACCTGCTAGGATTGTACCTGAGATTGAATGGTAGGCACATGAGATTGCACACGGAAAGACACTCAGGACAGCCAGCGGATTGGCGGCAACCGCAGCACTGCTGGCAAAGAAATTGTTTGCCAGGACCGTAGCCATGCCTGCATTCTGCATGCCCACCTCAATGCTTATGGTACGCTTCTTGGCAGTACTGAAATGACAGAGCACGCCAACCATATAACCCAGCAGATAGCCCAGCGTATTGTGACAGAATACCACTGCAAGGGTAAGCAGAAGAAGGCCGATGCCATTCTCCATAAGCTGCGGGTGAACCTGGTAGATGACGCCGCCGACAATCAGTGCCAGACATATCACGCTTATTCCAGGCATCAGCTTCTGAACGTCCTCAAAATAGCTCTTCTCACTGAGCAGCCAGTTGAACAGGCAGCCTACCGTGACAGGCAGCAGAGTCACAACCAGAATATTGCGGAACATTCCCCAGGCATCGACATCAACCTGTGTCCCAGCCAGGAACCATACAAGGAACGGAGTGACAATAGGTGACAGAATGGTAGAGACGGTGGTCATTCCAACAGAGAATGCCACGTCACCCTTGCAGAGAAAACTCATGATGTTGCTTGACACGCCACCCGGGCAGCATCCCACAAGAATGATACCTGCCGTCATGAAAGGGTTCAGATTGAACAGATGAGCCAGTGACCATGCAATAAGCGGCATGATGGTGAACTGGGCAAGACTTCCCACCAGGATGTCCAGCGGACGGCTTACCAGAATCCTGAAGTCCTTGCCTGACAGCGTGCAGCCCATGGTGAGCATGATCAGTCCCAGAATCACGCTGCTGTGTCCGTTCCGCTGCACCCACGCAAACAGTTCCGGTACAAACAGTGCCACGACAGCGGTCAGAATCACAAATATCGATGCCTTGCCAGAGAGAAGGGCGCTAATTTTCTGTATCAGTTTCAGCATATTTTCAAAGTATTAGTCCTCAATCAGATTATCATTCAGCATACGTACCACATACTGCTGCACCATTCCTTTCAGGAGCAGGAGCATAGGCTCCTCAACCTCAGGCATGGTACCCTTCAGGTTGCTTCGCAGCATCTCATCATCCCTGTAGTTGAAGAACGCCGTCTCCTGATGCCCGTCAAACTGCATCATGTAGCTGCCTTTGAAGAGCTGGTATATCCCGTTTGAGTAGTTGAATGCAAATGTCTCTTCTGCCGGCTCTGCCAGCAGGTTCTGGCCGAATGACATGAACGGCCGGTCATAGCCCAGATAGCCAAGCACTGTGGGCACAATGTCAATCTGCTGTGCCAGCCTCTCCATGTCATGCCCCTTCAGCTCTCCAGACGGATCATAGAAAACCACCGGAACATTGAAATAGCCACGGTCAGTCTGATAGACGCTGTGGGCAGACTGGTTTGTGTGGTCAGCAGTAATCACGAACAGGGTATTCCTGAACCACTCCTGTCCCTGCATGCTCTCAAAGAAACGCTGTAGCGCATGGTCCGTGTAGCGTATGCACTTCTGGATTGGCACATCGCCCTCAGGATACACCTCTCTGTAACGTTCCGGAATTGCAAACGGATGATGGCTAGACACAGTGAAGAGCGATGCCATGAACGGTCTTTTCAGTTGCCCCAGCTTATGGGCAGTGAACTGCAGAAACTCCTCATCCCAGATGCCCCAGGTGCCGTCATTAGCCGCCTTGCCCCCGAATTCCGGCTCTGCAAGGAACTCGTCCATGCCGTAATACTCCTGCATGCCGATGCTCTTCACAAATGCATCGAACCCCATGGAACCGTTCGGGGCGCCGTGAAAAAAAGCAGTACTGTAACCCTTTCCTGCCAGCAATCCAGGCAGACCGGTTACCTTGTTCAGCGCGTAGGGCGACGTTATGAAGTGATCATTTATATAAGGTATGCCGCACAGTATCGACGGCATGGCATCAATGCTCTTGCGTCCGTTGCTGAAATTGTACTCAAAGGTCCAGGCGCTGTCAAGCAGCTGATCCAGAAACGGAGTGTAGCTGTCATAGTTCTCCCTGTCACGGTTATAGAACCCAAAGTATTCCGTGCCAAAGCTCTCAAGAATCAGCACCACAACGTTCTTCTGGCCGTCCGCGCCTATCGAGCCAGATTCAGATGGCCTACTCTCCAAGAGGCTGGGCGCCGCAGTGCTGACCACCGCGCTGAACACCCGGTCAAGCTCATCGTCAGGGATATAGTGTGGATTCGGCATCGCCTTCTTTCCGACAGAACGTATCAGGCAGAACGGAGTGTTCACCACCGCAACAGCCTCGACAGGGCGGTTCACGTAGGCATTGGCATTGTTCATTGAGATAGGCCTGAGCACAGGCGATGCTCCACCCCTCATTCCAATCAGTGTCAGAGCCGCACCCACGACCAGCGATGCCACCTGAACAGGGTAATAAACCTTGAGACGTCCCTTCCATTCTGCAGAAGGGAGTCTGAAAAACCTGACCAGAATCCAGATAAAGACCACACCTGCAATCACCAGATACCAGGAATGAAGGCTCTCCTTCAGGAAGATTCCCAGCAGATTATCCTCACCGCCGAACTCTTGGAAAACAGCCATGGTGGTACGGCTGTCTGAGTATCGGTAGTAAACGGTATCGCCCAGATTCAGCACAACTCCCGCAATGACAGGCACCAGCATGGTCCACTTGCTGACCAGATGGAACCAGCGTCTCTCCTTAAGGTGCAGCGGAAAAAGTGCCAGCAGCATGTACAGCACCGACAGATAGCAGATGGCCGATGCATCGAACCTCAGTCCGCCCCTCATGATGCTCATGAAGAGCTGACCGGTCATGTATTCAGAGTAATAGTCCCAGTTGACGGCAATGAATATCAGTCTGCAGGCAGTGTAGCACAGGAATACCAGAAGGTAATTCCACAGAAGAGCCGCAAAAGGCACAGACCATATTTTGCCGGATCGCATCATTCTGCAGAGAGATATTTTTCTGCAAACTCTGGGCTAACGTAGTTGGCAATGTTGCGGCAGGCCTCAGTGCCCAGATCAATGCCGCATCGCACCAGTGAATCCCACTGCACGGAAGTCAGTGAGGAGATGTCCTTACCGGTAAGTTCATACTTCATCAGTCCAAACACGATGCCGGCATTGAAGTTGTCACCGGCGCCGACAGTGCTGACCGGGGTAATGCGTTCTGACTGATAGCAACGCTCCATGTCACCGTCAAAGAGACAGACACCATTTGCCCCACACGTACATATAAAACGTCTGCAGAACTCTTTTACCTTCTCATTGTAGATGGCCTTGGGATCAGTCATCCCGTACAGGACACGGAAATCGTCAATTGAACCGCGTACTATGTCTGCCATTCGGAAATTCTCATGGATTGTCTCCATGAACTTCTCCTTCTCTGCGGCATGGTTCTGCCTGAAATTCAGGTCGTAATACAGGATTGCCCCATGAGCCTTTGCATACTTCAGGAACTCCATTACCTTTGGACGCAGTACAGGGTTGATGGCATAGAAAGAACCGAACATGACAATGTCATTCTCCTGCACAGGAGGCATCTCAAAGTCAATCCTTACGTTTATGTAGTCCTTGTAGAAACTGTACTGGGCGTCATTGTTCTCATCAAGATAGGCCAGGCTGATAGCCGTCTTTGTGCCATCATACCGTGACAGGTAATCAGGGCTGATGCCATTCTCCTGAAGGAAACGTGACACATAGTCTCCCATGCGGTCACCACCAATCTCGCTGATGAATCCGCCATGGATTCCAAGACGTCCCAGAGTTATCAGGCCATTGAACACAGAACCGCCCGGGACTGCTGCCACAGGCTGGTCTCCGCGGAAAATAATGTCGCAGACAGTCTCTCCTATTCCGTAAACCCGTCTCATAGAAGTTTCTTTGAACGCTGGCCAAGATAGCCGCCGTGGTGACGCTTATTGTAGTCCTCAACCGTAAAGCCGATGCGTTTCATAGTCTCTACCACCAGGGCATCGCCTATCACAGTCATTACAGTTGTACTTGTTGTAGGTGCCAGGCCAAGAGCGCAGACCTCATCAGGATGTCCTGTAGCAAGGCATACGTTTGCCTGCTTTGCCAGCGGGCTACTAGGATTGCCTGTCAGCACAATGAACTTCAGGTCTGGATTCAGGATGCGGCTCAGAGTAACAAGCTCAACAATCTCACGGGTCTTTCCGGAGTTTGATATCAGCAGGAAAAGGTCATTTTTCTGAAGTATGCCCAGATCACCGTGCTGGGCCTCACTTGGATGCAGGAAGACTGCAGGGGTACCGGTCGAACAGAAGGTAGTAGCCATGTTCATTGCAATCTGGCCGGCCTTGCCCATTCCACTAAGCACCAGTTTTCCGCCAAGTTCATGCACCTGATGCACAATCAGCTCAACAGCTTCCTCATATTCCGGACCCACGGGGATGTTCAGGACAGCCTGAGCCTCGCGGGCTATGATGTCTTTAACAGATTCAATCATCACTTTTCGTTTGAGACACCAAAGTTCATAATTTTTCACTTAACAACCAAAACATAGTCTCACTTCTTCATGAGAGTCACCTCTGTTGAAGCTATGCGCAGCAGCAGGCATCGGTATGCCATGGATTTGCTGAAGAACTCTGCATACTGACTGTCAGTCATCTGCAGGACCTCAGAAGTGGCAGGAGAGTCAAACACCTGACCGGCATAGTGGTCAAAAAAGTCTGCAGTCTTCTGGATTACTCCCCTGTTATGCTCAAACATCCTCTGGGAAGAGGCAAACGCCATGGTCAGGGGGCTCACCGTATTGAAGAAGGCGACATTCTCAACCGCCACTATCAGTCGCATCAGCTCCTGGTCAGTGTAGAGCCTGGCCATCTGCATGTTCTTTATGGAGTTGATGCACTTTAGGCTGAACCCGAAATTGCTGTCGTCATAGATCAGAGTCCTGTGTTCCTTTGGAAGGATCAGGTCAAGCAGATGCAGGAAAAGCTGCATGTGATAGTATGACGTGAAGGAGTAATCCATCAGGCGATTCTGGTTGTTGAAGCCTTCAGACCCGATTGCTGAGAACAGGGAATCAGAGCGCGATATGATGCTCAGGGCATCGGCACACGCTTTTCCGTCAGCATATGTACCGATCGATGCCGAAACGTATGACATTCCGTAAGCGGCATAATCCTGCATCCTGGCTACTCTGGCCATAAGTTCCGGCAGCTCGTACTGATTCTCCCGAATGTCAGCAGCCATCCTGTGGACATGGGTTGATGCCCAGATTGAGACAGAATCGTTTCCAATGACAGGAACTGCATTCGCAAAGGAATCAAGCGTTTCTACATACATTCTGTAGGCATCGGTTTCTGATAACGGTCTCTTTACCTTTGAGCATGAGCTGACCCCAAGCAGAAGGACTATGGCTGATATTATTATGTTACGTCTCATATTGTTCAATTTGTGTGCAAATTTACTCAAACTATTAATACTTTTGCAACGTGAATCCGTTTACGCATACATTCAGCAACGGCCTGAGGGTAATATTCCTGCCCTCACCCACTCATGTAGTGTACTGTGGCTACTCAGTATGCGCCGGAACGCGTGACGAGCAGCCAGACCAGCCGGGCATGGCCCACTTCCTGGAACACATGTCATTCAAGGGGACAGAAAAACGTCGCGCATGGCATATCCTGAACCGCATGGAGGCTGTAGGCGGTGACCTTAACGCGTTCACTACCAAAGAAGAAACCGTCTATTACACGGCATGTCTTGACACAGACTTTGAGCGCGCCGTAGAACTGCTGACAGACATTGTGTTCCACAGCACATTCCCGCAGAATGAGATTGATAAGGAGACAGAGGTAATCATAGATGAGATTGACAGCTATCTTGACACCCCGTCAGAGCTGATCTTTGACGACTTTGAGGGGATGCTCTTCCGTGGCGATGCCCTTGCCGGCAACATACTCGGAGACCGCAGGCACCTGAAGAGATACCGGACCCGCCACGCCCTGGCATTCAGGGACAGGTTCTACAACCCAGAGAATGCCGTCTTTTTCATCTACGGCGACCTGAAATGGGAGAAGGTCCTCCGGATCCTCTCCAAATACCTGGTCCAGCAGACCTCGCACATCCCCGCTCTAACCACGAGCGGGAACGCTCTGGCTCCGGTGGGGAACTCTTTGGCTCTGAACGGAAACGCTCCGGCTACGGCTGGAAGCTCTCTGGCTCCGGCGGGGAACGCTCTGGCTCATCACAAACCTCTTCCCGAATATCAGGTTCAACATATTGAAATGAGCAAGAAAACGCACCAGGCGCATGTCATGATAGGAAACCGTGGTGCAGCCGGGCCTTCTGGAGACCGCCTTCCTCTCTACCTATTGAACAACATTCTGGGCGGCCCAGGCATGAACAGCCGTCTGAACGTAAGCCTCAGGGAGCACAGCGGACTCTGCTAAAACGTAGAGAGCAACGTAACCAGCTATACCGACACAGGCGTATTCTGCATCTACTTTGGCTGTGACCAGAAAGACATAGACAAAGGATTTGGACTCTGTTACAAGGAACTGGACAGATTCTGCCAGAAGCCGCTCTCACAGACTCAGTTGAACGCAGCAAGGAAGCAGCTGATAGGCCAGCTGGGAGTGTCAAGTGACAGTTTTGAGAACGTGGCATTGGGCATGGGAAAGAGCTGGCTTCACTACGGGTCCTACAAAAGCCGCCAGGAACTGTGTGACAGCATCATGCAGATAACCGCCCAACAGCTCCTGGACACCGCTCAGAAATACTTCTGCCCAGATGACCTGAGCACCCTCATCTACCGGTAATCCACACTCTCTCCCGCTCCCACCAACTCTACCGTTCATCTGACAGTTTCCTTCTGCGCTGGTGCGGTGGTATTCTCCTCTTTTTTACGCTGGTGCGGTGGTATCTTCCTCTTTCCACGTATTTCTCCGGGTGCGGGGGTTTTTTCTGATTTTCGCCAAAGAAGGAAACGCAAACCTGCCCTAGGAGGTATGTGGCGGGTCCTAGCGTTTCCTTACCCCCTGAAATAGGCCCTAAGGGAACGGCAACCGCCCTCAGATGCCCCAGAACGCCACTATGCGTTTCCTTGTTTGGCGAACTGCGAAAAAAAATACCAACGCACACGGATAACGACAGATTCTGAGCGCGGAGCAGTGCCGCAGGACGCATCAGCGTCGTCCCAAGTCATCGTACAGAGACTGCAGGATAGCCTTGCCCCGGGCCAACCTATGGGCACTTGCGGAATCCTGTGACGCAGGAATCAGCCCCTGCGCAGAAGACTCGTTATAGAAGACATCCTCTGCATCGTTGTCATAGAGCGTTATGCCGGTACTGTCAGCAAACGCAAAACCATTCTTGAAGGAGTAGAATGAGCATGGGTAGTCATAGTTGTCAGCAAAGACATTTCTACTGAAAGGGAAGTCGTCATGCGGCAGTCCCATCTGTGCAAGCAGTGTTGCAGCCAGGTCTGACTGGCTGATCATTCTGTCAACCCTGATAGGATGACTGACAGCCCCGCCTATCCAAAGCATTGGAATATGGTGGGCATGTGGGTAATGCCTGTTGGTAGGCTGATAGCAGAATCCATGGTCAGGGACTGCTATCAGAAGCAGGTTGTCCCACAGCGGCAGCTGCTTAAGACTGTCAACCAGCTGTCCCAGGCAGTGGTCAGTATATGCAAATGAGTTCAGGATCTTGTCCTCAAAACGGTCAAACGGAACCTCAAACGGCTCATGGCTGCTCAATGTCAGAAAAGCCTTGTGCCAAGGGGCGTCAGTAGGCATCGCCTTCAGTTCAGAAAGAAGACGTCTGAAAACAATGCTGTCAGTGACTCCCCAGGCGCCTGTAGCACGTTCTGCAGCAGTAAAGTCACGGTCTGACTCTATTGTCTGATAGCCGTTGCTCCAAAGGTAGCTCTGCATGTTGGTGAAGTTTATGTCACCGCCGTAAAGGAAGCTCGTGGAATAGCCGGCATCGGCCAGACGAGCAGGAATGGAATTCAGCGTACTGCTCTTTGACGGCATCTTCATTATAGACTCAGTAGGCAATCCCTGATGTCCGTTCAGCACGCATACCGTTCCGCGGTCCGTGCGGAAGCTTCCTGCATAGCAGTTGGTAAAGAAGATACCCTCATTGGACAGGCGTGCAATATTCGGAGCAACCCCAGGTTCTCCGCCAAGTTCCTCAATGAAGTCTGCGCCAAAGCCCTCCATTATAATAAGGAGTACATTCGGTCTGTCTGTGTTCAGCAAAGTGTCTGTCAGCAATCCGCCCTTTGGGAAAAGGCCTTGCAGCTGCTCATCAAGAGTCTCCTGGTCAAAGAAGTTGAACATCTGGTCAAAATCCTTCTCCTTACCCATAGAGCTGAGCAGACTAAATGCAGGATTGACAGCAGAGTGGTTCAGGTACTGATCCTGACTGAAGTATGCCTTTCCCACGTTCATTGTTGACTGGCTCACTCCGCCCCTTATTTCCAGAAAAAGCAATCCAAGCAGAAGCACCAGCAAAGCCGATGCAGAAACGCGTCTGCCGCATGCAGAAAAGGCATTGTCATTCACAGACCACTCCAGCACCCTGTATGCAAGCCACCCTATCACCCCCGCAGCAGCAAATCCCAGCAGAGTCATGTACCAGGGAGCGCTTGCGAATGCATCCTTTGGAGACTGCAGATAGAAGAAGATTGACGAATCAAGCTTCATGCCCCAGAATGGGTACGTAACGGCATCGCCCAGGAAAATTACAGCAAGAATAATACCAATGATCAGATTGTAAACCCTAAGGATCTTTCTCATAGTCCGACCGCCCATCCACGTGCCGACAAGCACAAGCAGCAGCGGGAATGCAGTTATGTAGCCGGCAGTTGACCTGTCAACAGGGAGTCCGTGCCAGACAACCTGCAGCCACTCCTTAACTCCGTAATCACCCTGTCCTGCACCGCCGGCAACCCACTGATAGAGCATGAACAGCGGTTTCTCTGCCACAAAAATCAGCAGCAGGGTCAGATAGTATTTGGCCAGAGCAACAATTCTCTCCTTCATAGACTTACTTCCTGCCAAAATCTGCCGGGATCTCACCCAGACGACTGGTCTCCCACTTTATTATAGGATTACGGTAGGTATTCTGGGCCAGCCAACGCTCAGCCCTTTCAATCACCTGGAACAGAGCCTCGGTCTTTGGAGTCCGTTCCAGCTTGGTCTTGCATTTCTTCTGCTTGACCCAGATTATTGCATTGTGACTGTCACTGTAGATTGGCCAGTCATCAAGCCCCTTCTGCTTAAGGAGTGACAGTCCATGAACGATAGCCAGGAATTCACCAATGTTGTTGGTTCCGAATGCAGGTCCGTAATGGAAAACCTCCTTCATCTCTGCCAGATAGATACCGCGGTACTCCATCTGGCCAGGATTACCGCTGCATGCGGCATCGACAGCCAGGGCGTATGGAATTATTTCAGGCGGCAGTGCCTTTGGTTCCTTCTTCTTTGAAGCCGCACGGCCTCTCTTTGCCGGAGCCTTCTTCTCAAAATAGTCATCAGGATTGCCGCCATAGGCTTTCTGAGCCTCCTCCATTGAGTCAAACGCCTTATAGATTGCACCCTTCCAGCCTGCCACCTGCTGCTGGCACTCATCCCACGTCAGATAGATGCCCGGTGAGGCACCTATCCAAACAACATAGAACTTCTGACCAGCCATAGCGTAATCTATCTGTGAAATTACATTCTTTCCGGAACCTCAATACCCAGAAGTCCCATGCCCAGACGGATGATCTTGCCTACGTTTGCAGTAAGCACGATGCGCAGCAGACGTACATCAGCATTCTCCTCATGCAGGACGCTGTAGTCGTGATAGAACTGGTTGAATGCCTTAACCAGATCATATACGTAGTTTGCAATGAGTGACGGATTGTAGTCCTGGCCAGCCTGACGTACCACGTTGCCAAAGTCTGCCATGGTCTGAATAAGTTCTATCTCCTTGTCATTCAGGTTGATTCCGTCAGACTTCAGAGCGTCAGGAATGACTACGCCCTCTTCTGCGGCCTTACGCAGGATCGATGCAATCCTAGCGTGTGTGTACTGAATGAAAGGACCTGTATTTCCATTGAAGTCAATAGACTCCTCTGGGTTGAATGTCATATTCTTGCGGGCATCGACCTTAAGGATGAAGTACTTCAGGGCGCCCAGACCAACCATACGTACAATGTTGTCTGCAGTCTCCTTGTCAAGGCCATCCAGCTTACCAAGTTCTGCGCTTACAGTACGGCTGGTATTGATCATCTCATCCATCAGGTCATCGGCATCAACCACCGTTCCCTCACGGCTCTTCATGCGGCCGTTTGGAAGTTCCACCATACCGTAGCTGAAATGGACAAGGTCCTTACCCCACTTGAAGCCCAGACGGTCAAGCAGGATAGAGAGCACCTGGAAGTGGTAGTTCTGCTCATTTCCAACCACATAAATCATCTTGTCAATAGGGAAATCCTGGAAGCGAAGCTTTGCAGTACCTATATCCTGGGTCATATATACTGAGGTGCCGTCACTTCTGAGCAGCAGCTTGTGGTCAAGGCCGTCACCGGTTAGGTCAGCCCATACAGAGCCATCCTCCCTGCGGTAGAAGAAGCCCTTCTCAAGGCCCTCCATTACCTTGTCCTTACCCTCAAGATATGTCTGTGATTCGTAGTAGATCTTGTCAAAATCAACACCCATGCGGCGGTATGTCTCATCAAAACCGGCATACACCCACTCATTCATGCGTGCCCAGAGAGCTCTTACCTCAGGATCACCGGCCTCCCACTTGACAAGCATGGCATGTGCCTCTTGCATGAGCGGTGACTCCTTCTCAGCCTTGGCCTTTGCAGCCTCCTTGGCGGCATCGTCAAGCTGGTCATAGTCTGCAGGGAGCAGGCTCTTGACCTCAGCCTTGTAATGCTTGTCAAACTCAACGTAGAAGTCACCTATCAGATGGTCACCCTTCTTGCCGGTGCTCTCAGGAGTAGCGCCGTTTCCCCACTTCTGCCATGCCAGCATGGACTTGCAGATATGGATACCACGGTCATTCACAATGTTGGTCTTGATGACCTTGTTGCCGCAGGCAGCCATGATGTTGGCCAGAGCCTTACCCAGCAGATTGTTCCTTACATGGCCAAGATGCAGCGGCTTGTTGGTGTTCGGAGAAGAGTACTCAATCATTACCAGTGGTGAAGAGTCCGATGCCTTTGTGATACCGAACTCAGGATCCTGCTGAACCTGATTCAGAAGCTCAATCCAGCACTGTGAAGAGATTACGATGTTGAGGAATCCCTTGATTACATTGAACGAGTTGACTGCCGGTTCATTTGCGGCAAGCCATTCACCTATTTCCTGAGCGGTCTGCTCAGGACCCTTGCGTGACATCCTCAGGAATGGGAACACGACAAGTGTAAGGTTACCTTCAAACTCTTTCTTTGTCTTCTGCAACTGAACCTGACCGGCAGGGATATCCTGACCGTAAAGCGCCTTGATGGCCTCAATGGTCTTCTCTGTAATGACTGTCTCTATCTTCATTGTATCCTGTTTATCTGTTTTTGGAAGCGCAAATTTACCAATAAAACTCCGCTTTTGCGCGGATTATTGGTTACTTTTGCCGCAAATACATTATTAAAAGACAAAAAACAGAGGAAAAATGTTCAGAAATCTGCCTACAGTAACCAAGAACCTACTGATAATAAACTTCCTTGTATGGATGGGTACGCTTGCAGCCATGAGGCTTGGCATCGACGTAAACTCCCTGCTGGGACTGCACTTCTTCAAGGCATCCAACTTCAGACTGTACCAGTTGTTCACATACATGTTCCTGCATGACGGCTTCTATCATGTCTTCTGCAACATGTTCGCCGTATTCATGTTCGGAAGCGTAATGGAGCGCACCTGGGGCAGCCAGCGATTCCTGTTTTTCTACATAGCCTGCGGACTTGGTGCCGGCATCACCCAGGAATGCGTACAGTGGATTCACTACATGATTGAGTTTGCACAATATCAGGAGGTAAGCCTTGGAGGAACCATCATTCCAATGTCCGAATACCTTAACCTGATCAACACCGTCGGAGCCTCAGGAGCCGTTTACGGCATACTTCTGGGATACGGTATGGCATACCCAAACCAGCCGCTCTTCATTATACCGTTCCCATTCCCCATCAAAGCCAAATGGCTTGTCACCGGATACGTAGTTCTGGAACTCATGATGGGCCTGGGCGGACGTCCCGGTGACAACGTAGCACATTTTGCGCATCTTGGAGGCATGCTGTTCGCATTCCTGATTATCCGCTACTGGAGAAAAAACAACATATTCTTCTAAAGCCCAGGGCAAATGAAATTCCTAGGAAATATCCTGACATCACTTATACTGCTGCTAAACATCGCCGCAGCAGCATTGATGATACTCAGCGCATATTCTGGGAATCTGTTCTACCGCCCGTTCCCCATCATATCGCTGACCCCTCTGGCCTTTCACTGGATACTTGCAGCTAACCTACTGTTCATACCTGTATGGCTTATAGTCAGAAGGAAGATGATACTGGTTCCGCTAGGTACGCTGCTAATATGTTCAGGGCCAGTACTGGATTTCTTCCCGCTGCACCCCTTCAGGCACAAGACAGAGGCCGATGCCTCAAAAAGAGAAATAAAAATCCTGACATACAACACTCTCTCATTCGGTGTTGCTGACAACCAGGACATGACGCTTGGAAACCCTGTGACAAAATACCTGCAGGCCTCTGGGGCAGACATAATATGCATACAGGAGCCTAACACATACTACTTCAACGCCGTCAAGGGACAGGATTTCCTGCCGGAATACCAGACCAAGATCTATGAGCAGGTCAACAGCACGGCAATCTTCTCAAAGTACCCGGTAATTGACCACAGGCTCTACACATTCACAGAAAAAGGAAACAGTTTCCTGCGATGCAGCCTGAAAGCCGGCCAGGACACCATAGTAGTTTACAGCTGCCATCTGCAGTCCATTGGATTGAGCCAGCAGAACATTGATGACTATCATGCCTTCGTGGGCGATCCTAGAAACCACGAGACCCACAACGGATCAAAGGAAGTACTGAAGAAACTGCTTGCCGCAACCCAGGACCGAGGTTTCCAGGCAGACAGCCTGTGCGCATGCATCGAACGTGAAACCTCAAAATACATCATCGTAGCCGGCGATTTCAACGACACTCCTATGTCATACGCCCATCTGCAGGTAGAGAAAAGACTCTCTGACATATACGCAAAAAGCGGCTTCGGGATTGGAGCCACCTACAACAAGAACGGCCTCAACTACCGTATAGACCACATCTTTGCCAGCAAGTCATTCAAGCCAATACACTGCTGGACAGACAAATCCACCGTTGCATCAGACCACTATCCCGTGGTTGCAATACTGTCAATGCATTGAGTCTGCCGACCCGTCACAATCTCACATTAATAATATTAGAGGTACTGGGTGTCAAGATTCAAAAAATTCCCTTATATTTGCACCCTTGTAATTCTACCCCCATTTACATGAGGGTCTGTCAGCCGTGTCGGATTGTACAGACTTTCATTATAAATAGGTGGTAATATTAAGTTGAGAGAATAACAAAAAACAAACAAAACTATATGCAAAACAAAGGATTTGTTAAGGTATTTGCACTGGCACTGACACTTGTGTGTCTGTTCTACCTGTCATTTACCTTCAGAACCCGCGGCATTGAAAGAAAGGCCGCACAGAGCCCAATGGGCGAGCAGGCTTATCTGGATTCAGTAATGAACCAGAAGGTCTTTATGGGACTTTACACTTACAAGGAGTGCCGTGAGATGGAGATTGGCCTTGGCCTTGATCTTAAGGGCGGTATGAACGTAATCCTTGAGGTTTCCGTACCTGACGTAGTAAAGGCACTTGCCAACAACTCTTCAGACGCAAACTTCACAAAGGCCTTCAGTGAGGCCAAGAAGCGTTCAGTAAGCAGCCAGAGTGACTTCATTGACATCTTCGCAGAAGAGTACAAGAAGGTTAATCCTAGCGGAACCCTTGCACAGGTATTTGCAACTTCAGCACTGAAGGACCAGGTAAACTCACAGAGTTCTGACGACCAGGTCATCAGCGTTCTCAAGAAAGAGATCGATGCTGCAATTGCAAACTCATTCAATGTACTCCGCACACGTATTGACCGCTTTGGTGTAGCACAGCCAAACATCCAGGAGCTTGACGGCAAGCAGGGACGTATCATGGTTGAGCTTCCAGGTATCAAGGAGCCGGAGCGTGTAAGAAAGATGCTTCAGGGTTCTGCAAACCTTGAATTCTGGGAGACCTACAAGTACCCGGAACTGGCAGACATCATCATGACAGCAGACCGCAGACTTGCTGCAGCTCAGCAGGGCTCATCTTCTTCTGATGAAGAGGTTGCAGAAGAGGCAAAGGCTGACAGCGTTGGTCTTGCAGACATGTTGCTGAACCAGACTGAGAACGGCATCTCAAGGGCACAGAAAGAGGCCCTGCTCAAGACAAACCCACTTCTGGGCCGTCTTAACCCACCGACATACCAGAACAGCCCGGTTGTAGGTATTGCACACTACAACGATACAGCTGCAGTGAACAGCCTGATGGCATCACCAGAAGTAAAGTCACTCCTTCCACGTGACCTGAAGCTCCTGTGGGGCGTAAAGGCAATTGACACCAAGGAGCAGTACTATGAGCTCTACGCCATCAAGGTAACCCAGAAGAACGGTCAGCCAGCTATGACCGGTGACGTTGTTACCAAGTCAGACGCAGAGTTTGACGAGCGCAACAACCCTTGCGTAGGCATGTCAATGAACACTGAGGGTGCACGCCGCTGGGCTCAGCTGACAAAGCAGAACGTAAACCGCAACATTGCCATTGTTCTTGACGGTTGCGTTTACAGTGCTCCAAACGTAGAGAATGAGATTACCGGTGGTAACTCAAGAATTTCAGGTGCATTCACCGTAGAAGAGACCCAGGACCTTGCAAACGTTCTGAAGTCTGGTAAGATGCCTGCTCCTGCAAAGATCGTCCAGGAGGACATTGTAGGTCCTTCACTCGGTCAAGAGTCAATCCGTCAGGGATTCATCTCATTCATCGTGGCATTCATCATCCTGATGATCTACATGTGCATCATCTACGGATTCATTCCAGGTATGATTGCAAACGGTGCCCTGCTGCTGAACTTCTTCTTCACACTGGGTATCCTTACTTCATTCCAGGCAGCTCTTACAATGTCTGGTATCGCAGGTATCGTTCTTACTCTTGGTATGGCAGTTGATGCCAACGTACTTATCTACGAGCGTACCAAAGAGGAGCTCAAGGCCGGCAAGGATGTTGCAAGTGCACTTGCTGCCGGTTACAAGAACGCATTCTCAGCTATCTTTGACTCGAACTTCACATCACTCATCACCGGTGTCATCCTGTTCAACTTCGGTACAGGTCCTATCCGCGGATTTGCCACCACACTGATGATTGGTATCGTAGCATCGTTCTTCACAGCAGTGTTCCTGACACGTATCGTTTACGAGCACTTCCTGGGTAAGGGCAAGCTGCAGAACCTGACATTCGTAACAGGATTCTCAAAGAACCTGCTCCAGAATGCACACATTAAGTTCATTGAGAACACAAAGAAGTCATTCATCATCTTCGGTTCTGCTGCTGTAATTGCCATCGGCTTCCTTGGCATCAGAGGTCTGAGCAAGAGTATTGATTTCACTGGTGGTCGTAACTTCGTAATCCAGTTTGAGAAGGAGGTACAGCCTGAGGATGTACGTGCAGCACTTCAGAAGGTTATCACAGAGGATAATGTTCAGGCAATTGCACTTGGTACAGACCACAAGACAATCCGTGTAACCACCAACTACCGCATTGAAGAGGACGAGCAGAATGTTGACTCAGAGATTGAAGCATTCATCTACAATTCACTGAAGGATGCAGGCATGCTCAGCTCAAGCCTGACACTTGATACATTCATTGACCGTGAAAACCGTCAGGGTGGTTCTATCATCTCTTCACAGAAGGTAGGTCCAAGTATCGCAGAGGACATCACACGTGGTGCTATCATCTCTGTAATCCTTGCCATCATCGTAATCTTCCTGTACATTCTTGTAAGATTCCGCAACGTGGCTTACTCAGTAGGCGCTATCACGGCTCTTGTAATTGATACACTCCTCATCATTGGTATGTACTCAATCTGCTGGGGCTGGATGCCATTCTCACTTGAGATTGACCAGACCTTCATCGGTGCTATCCTGACCGCTATCGGTTACTCTATTAATGATAAGGTGGTAGTATTTGACCGTATCCGTGAGAATACGAGCCTTTATCCAAAGCGTGACCGCATGCAGCTGTTCAACGATTCACTGAACTCAACACTGGCACGTACAATCAACACTTCTGTAAGTACACTGATTGTATTGCTCTGTATCTTCTTCCTTGGTGGAGCAAGCATCCGCAGCTTTGCATTCGCAATGATCCTGGGTGTTGTATTCGGTACATGCTCTTCAATGTTCGTAGGTGCTCCTGTAGCATTCCTGACAATGAAGAAGACAGCAAAGAAGTAATAAGAATCGCATTTTGATTCAATCGAGTAGGAGGAAAACAAAAGTAGTTTTCCTCCTACTTTCGTTTTCCGACCTCTCACACCACCGTACGTGCCGTTCGGCATACGGCGGTTCTTCATTGTTCAGTGCAATTTGACATAGTAGTCCATAAGGCACGGGTACCCTGCCCTGCGTAGCATTTCGTTTGTTGCCGCGTGGTGCATTATACCCTCGGCGTTTGCCCAGTACCCTTTCCTGCTGTTCCCGTAGATTCTTGCCCAGTATGGTTTGATTCCACACTTGACAAGGTTCTTGACGCGTGCGCTCGGTTTCTTCCAGCTTTTCCATATACACATCCGTATGCGTCTGCGAAGCCACTCATCCGTCTTTTCGAGGTATTTCTTGGCATCCGCAAGTTTGAAGTATTGCACCCATCCACGGATGGTTTGATGCAAGACTTCTTTCCTGCGTTCGTATCCCATCCCGTTACTCCTGCCCGTGATGAGTTTGAGTTTCGCTCTCATCTTTTGCAGGCTCTTGGGGTGGATGCGTAGCCTTCACATACCGTCAAGCGGGCGTTTGTAGAACGAGTAGCCGAGGAACTTCATCTCGCGAGCGCTGCCGACCTCCG
>JAKSIY010000036.1 GCA_024398535.1 Bacteroidaceae bacterium | reverse complement strand
GGTCGGAAAACGAAAGTAGGAGGAAAACTACTTTTGTTTTCCTCCTACTCGATTTCGCTGCGGGCCCCTCCCGCCCACGACGTTGCGGGCCCCTCCCGCCCACGACGCGGCGGGTGGCGACGCCCCTCAATACTATACAAAGAGATAGATATAATAAGAGAAGCCTGATTCAAACAATTGAATCAGGCTTCTTGATGAAGAATCAGTAAAATGTTCAATACTTGATTGTGTAGAGACCGCCCTTACGTGTCTGGATGTAACGTGTTGTACCATTGCCGGTGACTTTGAGAAGTCCACCTGCGGTAGAGCGGAATACTGCTTTCACAGGCTTTCCGTTGGCCCATTCAAGGCTTTCCATGATGAAGCCGCCACGGCAGCGAAGGCCCTTTACTGAGCCGTCAGCCCATACGTCAGGAAGGGCAGGAAGAAGGACGATTTCACCGGTGTGGCTCTGTACGAGCATCTCTGCAATACCTGCGGTGCAACCAAAGTTTCCGTCAATCTGGAATGGTGGATGTGCATCGAACAGATTATTGTATGTACCACCGCTACCGCCGAAACCGCGTCCGCCAGCAGGCTTCAGCTGATCCTGGATGAGCTTGTAGGCGTGATTTCCGTCAAGAAGACGTGCCCAGAGGCAGACCTTCCAGCCCATTGACCAACCTGTTGACTCGTCTCCGCGAGCCTCAAGTGAAGTGCGTACTGCCTGGAAAAGTTCAGGAGTGTCCTTTGTAATCTGACGTCCTGGGAACATACCCCAGAGGTGTGATACATGACGATGGTGGTCGTTTGGATTGTCCCAGTCCTGGAACCATTCCTGAAGCTGTCCCCAGCTTCCGACCTTCATTGGAGCCAGACGTCTCTTGATGCTCTTGAGGGTATCTATGAACAGGGCATCCTCATTCATCATAGCTGCGGCCTCAATGGTGTTGCCAAAGAGGTCTGCAAGCATCTGGTTGTCCATGGTTACACCGAATGAGGTAGTGATATTGTTGTTCTCAGGATCCATCTGAGGCGCATTCTCAGGAGAGTAGGATGGTGCAGCAACAAGGTATCTGTTTCCTGAAACCGGCTCTTCAACAAGGAAGTCAATGAAGAACTCGCAGGCACTTCTCATGATAGGGTAAATCTCTTCAAGGTACTTCTGGTCCTGGTTGAAGAGGTATGTATCATAGATCTGCTGGCAGAACCATGCAGAACCTGTAGGCCACATACCGTTGTAGGCTCCGTCAACCATACCGGTTGAACGCCAGATGTCTGTGTTGTGATGAACGCCCCAGCCACGTACTCCATACATCTTTGCTGTCTCTTTTCCGTGCTCTGCACAGTCCTTGACAAGCTGGAGGAATGGGTCAAATGTCTGTGGAATGCCGCATACGTATGCTGGCCAGTAGTTCATCTCAAGATTGATGTTGGTAGTGTACTTGCCGTCCCATGGTGCCTGACGGCTCTCGTTCCAGATACCCTGCAGGTTTGCTGCCTGACCGCCCGGCTGTGAACAACTGATAAGCAGATAGCGTCCGAACTGGAAGTAGAGTTCAACAAGCTGAGGGTCAAATGTCTTGGCAAACTGGGCAACTCTCTGGTCTGTAGGGAGCAGTGCCTGGGTGTTCCTGCCAAGGTCAAGTGTTACGTTGCCGAACTGCTTGCGGTATGCTGCAACGTGTCTGTCATATAAGGTGTGGTACTTGACAACTCCTCCGTTCAGGTTCTGCAGGTATGAGTCTGCAACTGCATCCTGGTCACCGCTTACGTCCTGGTAGTTTACGAAGTTCGTGCCCACTGAGATGTAAATGGTTACTGCATTCGCGTTCTCTACCCTGAGTCCGTAATCTTCTGTTGTACCTACGGTACCTCCCTCTGCGAAGATCATTGTCTTGTCAGTGAACCTGATCTTTCCTTCTACACCTTCGTGGTCGTCACCCATTGCGGTGACAGACATTGATCCGAAGTACTTGCCTTTTGATTCTGTGTATTCCGAGCTGCCTTTCAGGATACGGTCTTCCTTGTATGGGAGATTATAGCTGGCATTGAATGTCAGGGCTCCCTTTTCAGAGGCTGTAAGTCTGATGACAACTACCTGGTCTGTGAACTAAACGAATGCCTCGCGCTTGTATTCGATTCCGTTTGACTTGAATGTCGTTGTGGCAACGGCGGTGTTCAGGTCCAGTTCGCGGTAGTAGTTCACACAGTCGCCGATGCCTTCAAAGTCAAGCATCAGTGAGCCTGCTGTCTGGTACGGCATTCCGTGTGGGCCAGGGGTGTTGATGTACTGGTCACTCAGTGACTGGGCATCTTTTCTGCGGTTTTCAAACAGGGCTTGACGTATTTCTGCCAGTCCGTCCTTTGCCTTGTAATTGACATTGTTGTGAGGGCCTCCGCCCCAGATGGTCTCTTCATTGATCTGGATGCGCTCCTGTTCCGGAGTGCCGAAGACCATGGCGCCAAGGCGGCCGTTTCCGAGTGGCAGGGCATCGGTCCAGGTCTTTGCCGGGGCGTCGTACCAGAGCTTGAGTTCGCGCTGGTTTGCCGCTGAAATGCTTCCTGTTAGGACAGTAATCAGCAGCGTTGCTATCATTCTAGTTCTCATATAATAGATTAGGTTATATTACGCTTGTAAAGATATGGAATTTTACCTATCTTTGAAACTCCGAACAACGTAATTAACAAATACCAAATATATCAAATATGTATCTTCTTGGATATGACATAGGCAGCTCTTCTGTAAAGGCTAGCCTTGTGGACGCCCAGAGCGGCGCGTGTGTTGCAACATCGTTTGCCCCAAAATCAGAGGCACCAATCAAGGCTATCAATCCTGGTTGGGCTGAGCAGAACCCAGAGGACTGGTGGTCATACCTGAAACAGGCCAATGCTGATATCATGGCAAAGAGCGGTATTGATCCTAAGGACATTGCTGCTATCGGTATCTCTTACCAGATGCATGGTCTTGTCTGCGTTGACAAGGATCAGAAGGTTCTACGCCCTGCTATCATCTGGTGTGACAGCCGTGCCGTTCAGATCGGTGAGGAGGCTTTCAAGACCCTGGGCCGTTCACAGTGTCTGACACATCTTCTTAATACACCGGGTAACTTCACTGCATCAAAGCTGGCATGGGTAAAGCGTAACGAGCCACAGATCTTTGAGAAGATTGACCACATCATGCTGCCGGGTGATTACATCGCTATGAAGCTTACTGGTGTAATCTCAACAACAATCTCAGGTCTTTCTGAGGGAATGTTCTGGGATTTCCAGACAAACGATGTTGCCAACTTCCTGCTGGAGTACTATGGTATTCCACGTTCATTCATACCGGAAATCAAGCCTACATTCTCAGAGCAGGGCCGCATGACTGCAGCTGCTGCAAAGGAACTGGGTCTTGTTGAGGGTATTCCTGTAACATACCGTGCAGGTGACCAGCCAAACAATGCTGTCTCACTGAACGTATTTGAGCCGGGTGAAATTGCTTCTACTGCAGGTACCAGCGGTGTAGTTTATGGTGTCAATGGTGAGATCAGCTATGATCCAAAGTCAAGAGTGAACTCTTTTGCCCATGTAAACCATGGTGCAGACAAGAGCCGTCTTGGTATTCTTCTCTGCATTAACGGTACCGGTATCCTGAATGCATGGATGAAGCGTAACGTAATGCTTGAGGGCATCGGCTATGCAGACATGAATGACATTGCTGCCCAGGCTCCTATCGGTGCAGGTGGCGTTTCAATACTTCCTTTCGGCAATGGTGCTGAGCGCGTTCTTGAGAACCGTGAGGCCGGTTGCAGCTGCCACGGAGTAAACTTCAACATACATAACCGTTCACATCTGATGCGTGCTGCCCAGGAGGGTATCGTATTCTCATTCAAGTATGGTATTGAGATCATGGAGGAGATGGGTATGCCTGTAAACATGATTCATGCCGGAAATGCAAATATGTTCCTGAGCCCACTGTTCCGTGACACTCTTGCTGGTGTTACCGGTGCAACAATCGAACTCTATGATACAGACGGTTCCGTAGGTGCTGCCAAGGGTGCAGGTATCGGTGCCGGTATCTACAAGGACAACAAGGAGGCATTTGCATCGCTCAAGAAGGTTCAGATCATTGAGCCGAAGGCATCGGATATGCCTGCGTATGATGAGGCTTACCAGCGTTGGAAGTCATATATCGGATAACGTAATAACAACTGTATAAAATGAAAAAGTTCAGACTGATTGCAATGCTTTTTGCTGCCTTGATGACTTTTGGCAGCATGAATTGCGATGCAAAGAAATTAAAGCCAGCCAAGAAGCCTTCAATTGAAAGCGGCAAGTATCGTAACTATCTGAAGGAGCTGGGTTACTCACAGAAGCAGATTGACAAGAAGATCCAGGACGTTTACTATGAGGTATTCGAGAGCGAGCGTCGTGCTTACCAGGATGTTGGTCCTGATATGGGTTATGTTTCTGACGTAAAGAATATCGATGTCCGCACCGAGGGTCAGTCATACGGTATGATGATTGCCGTACAGATGGACAAGCAGGATAAGTTTGACCGTATCTGGCGCTGGACAAAGGAGTATATGATGGTTAAGCAGGGTCCACGTAAGGGCCTCATTGACTGGAGTATCAATCCTGACGGAAAGAGCCGCCGCGCCGGTGGTTCTGCAAGTGATGGTGAGCTCTATTTCGTTACTGACCTTCTGCTGGCTTCACGCCGCTGGGGTAATGACGGTGCTATCAACTACCTTGCTGAGGCTCAGGAACTTCTGAATGTCCTCTTCTCAAAGGATGGCAGTGACGGTGTTACAAACATCATCAACATGGAGCACAAGCTCATCAACTTCTGCCCTGATACACGTTCAAATACCTGGACAGACCCTTCATACCACCTGCCTGCTTTCTACGAGATCTGGGCAGAGACAGCTCAGGACGCTCGTGAAGACTTCTATCGTGAGTGTGCTCAGCTGAGCCGTGAGTTCCTGCACAAGGCATGTGATGAGAAAACCGGTCTGAACCCAGACCAGTGCCAGTTTGACGGAACACCAAACCGTGGTTCAGAGTTCCACTATGACTCATGGCGTACACCTATGAACATTGCAATGGACTTCAACTGGTACCGCAAGGATGCCCAGTGGCAGAAGGAGTATGCTGACAAGTTCCAGAAGACAATGGCCTCATACGGAATCAAGGAGTTCCCAGACCAGTTTGCTCTTGATGGCGGCAAGCCAGGCTATGTAATGAGCGCCGGTATGGGTCAGTACCGTGCAACAGCCCTGCGTCACTCTATCGGTCTGGTTGCTACTACAGCAACTCTGGGCCTTATCACAGACAACGAGTACAGCCAGGCTATTGTACGTCATCTGATGGATGATATGGTACTTGAGCCATACGAGGATGGTTATTATGATGTTTATTATGATGGCCTTGTAACTCTGTTCGCTCTGCTCCATCTGAGTGGAAACTATAGAATGGATTGGTAATTATCATTATATAGATGAAAAAGGACATTACTTTGGTAATGGCACTCTGGGCAGCTTCCACCATGGGAGTTGCCCAGAATGCCTTAAAGGCAGACATCAGCATCAAGTCCGATGCCCCAAGCGGAATCATTGACGAGATGCTGTACGGCCAGTTGTTTGAGCATATCTACTTTTCGGCCAACAACGGTGTGTGGAATGAAATGATATTCGAGCGTTCGTTCGAACCCGAGCAGTACCCGGGCATTCATCCGCGTGACGGCTACTTTGACGGCTGGTTCATGGATGACGACATGGTTCTGCATTCACCTACCCGCTATGAGCAGCCCTTGAAGATTGACAGCCTTGAGACATGTGACTTTGACGTGACCATGGATGTGAACTGGCGCTCGTACAAGCTGGCCCGCCGTTCATGGAGCGGTGGTCTGCTGGATATACGCTTTGCATTCCGCAACAAGCAGGATGGCTCACCTTATTATGTGCGCATACACGATCCTTATTATGAGGGCCGCACATTCACTCCTGCTCAGACCCAGTCGCAGATCGATGCTGCCAATGAGGCCGCTGCCCGTGCAGCCCTGCAGCAGCAGAGTGCAACCGCCGATTTCTCAATCTGCGCCATGGAGGTCAGGGAGAGTGCTGGAATGGGAGGCCGCCCCGGTCGCCGCATGAGTACGCTGGCCGCGCTGGCATCGGCCCCGGCAAGCAAGCAGCAGGTCAATGAAGACCAGGTATGGCACAAGCTGCGCATAGCAAGCCGTGGCAGCAAGGCTACCGTATATTGGGATGACCGTGAGGTGGTTAGCTATGACGGTCTTGAGCAGGCTGACAGGAACTACCTGACATTCTGGGTAAACTACACCGAGGCTACATACCGTAATATAAAGGTGACAAGTGCCGATGGCAGCAAGGTGCTGTTCCAGGGCACTCCGGGCGACGTTCAGATTCCTGACGTTGCACAGCAGTGGAATCCGTTCGGTGACGGCAAGTTCAACCTTGTTAAGGGCGATGCCATCAACATGGAGTATTCACAGCGCATAGTTGCCGGTAAGCAGATGACCGGTGTCAGCCAGGGGCCTCAGAGCATTGTTCCGGGCGAGACATACGTCGGTTCAATCTATGCCAAGGGCAAGGGTACGCTGGTTGTGGGCCTGCGCGACGAGAATGATGTCTGGTTCACTCAGCAGTCTCTTGGCAAGGTTAGCAAGGATTGGAAGAAATATGAATTTTCAATGCCTGCCGGTTCTAACAGCGGCACCGGAGAGTTCGTGATAGGTGTAATGCCTAAGGGTGATGTCCAGATTGATCAGGTAACCATGTCAACCCAGACAGGTCTTGACCTGGGTGGTTTCCGTCCGGATATCCTGCAGGCAGTGAAAGACCTGCATCCAACATGTCTGCGCTGGCCGGGTGGCGGCTACGTAGCCCAGTACAACTGGCAGTGGGGTATAGGCCCGCAGGAGAATCGCCGTCGCTGGGATCACTGGATGTGGATGGACTATGACCAGAACTGCTTTGGAACCGATGAGTTCATAAAGTTCTGCCGCGAGGTCAATTCTGAGCCGGTCATGGTTGTCAGCGTAAAGTTTGAACGCCCTGAGGATGAGTACGAGCAGATCAAGCAGGATGCACTGAACTGGTTGCGCTACTGCAATGCCCCTGCAACCGATGAGTGGGGTGCCAAGCGTGCTGCCAACGGACATCCGGAACCATATAACGTGAAGTACTGGGAGATTGACAATGAAATGTGGGAGATGGGTATTGACCGCTATGAGAGGTGCGTACGTGACTTTGGCACTGCCATGCGTGAGATTGACCCTTCAATCAAGATCATTGCATGCGGCGGTTTCCCTGAAGACGAGCAGTTCATAAAGCGCTCGGGCAACTACTTTGACTACCTGAGTCTGCACCATTACGAGCAGCAGGGTGGCTATGCTACCGGTCCTGTACGTCTGGGCCAGCAGTATGACCGTTACGCACAGTGGTTTAAGGAGGGTCCTAACCCTAACATAAAACTCTTCATTTCAGAGTGGAACCTGAACAGCATAGATTGGAAGACCGGTCTGTTTGCAGGCGGATTCCTGAACACCTGTGAGGCTCGTGACGTGGTTGCCATGGGTGCAGCTGCCCTGTTCATACGCCGCACAGATTCACCTGACTGGAACAATGCGTTCATCAACTTTGACTACAAGGATCTGTTCGTTGCTCCAAACTATCAGGTTACAGAACTGTGGTACAATAACTTCTCAAAGTACCGTCTTGCTTTTGAGGGTGAGACCGGTGACCTGAGTGTAAGCACCACAATGTCTGAGAACGGTGCTGACGTGATTGTAAAGGTTGTCAATCCGACAGAAAACGCCTATGACCTGAATGTGAACAGCGGTCGTGCCGATGCCACCAGTGCCACATATCAGTACTTTGCTCCTGGTTCCCTGACTGTTGCAAACAGCATGGAGCAGAAGGACGCCGTTGCACTGAAGAGTGCCGCCCCTGCAGTTCATGATGGTCAGGTTACGCTTCATCTTGAGCCATACTCTGCCGGTGTACTTCGCATCAGACGCTGACAGACCCCGCAGATGTATTGAAAGAAAGGCCCGGAATTCCGGGCCTTTCTTTCATTCTCAGCGTTTATGACGGATAGGTGAGTATTTTCCTGCATATATAGGCAAGAGGAATGTTCCAAAACATTTCTTGAAATCATTCAATCCTTTGTCCTTGCCTTTCCTAAGGTGTACGTATGCCCCTCCGGTTTCAAAATAGCCTGTTTTACCAAAACTTTCACGGACAATGCACATTGCCTTGAACAGAAGGTACTTGTTTATGCCGACCTCTTTCTCGTTCCTGGAGTTTCCCCACCAGTAGTATGCAGTATTCCTGTGAATCAGGATGGCTACTGATGAGATAATCTCTGCGGCTTCCTTGTCATACAGGAAGAAAACCCTGCAGATTCCTTTTGGTAACAGGTTGAAGAACATGTTTCTATGGTAGGCATCTGCAATTATGTACTTCCTTGCACCGGTTCTGGTGTATGTCTCCTTGTGAAGGTCTATGTAGGTTTTGCAATCCTGCTCAGTAGATTGAGCCTCAATTACTTCATATCTGCCACAGGCTTCTGACTTCCTGATGGCCTGTCGGGTGGTCTCCTCGCAGTCTGCAAGCATGCGGTCATCGGGCTTTGACAGGTCAACGACATAGGAGTATCTGATCTGCGGCTCAAAATTGAAATAAATGAGCGGATTCACGGCATCACGGCTATCTATGTTTGACTGCGTGAGCGGTGGCAGGCTGATGTCAAAGAACCTTATGTTCTTGCTGACGAACAGCTGGTCTATGTAATTCTCAAAGCACTCTTTTACCTTGCGCAGCTGCTTCCGTGGCAGGCCGTCCTTAAGGACATATCCCCAGCGTGAATGCAGTTTCTCTTTCTTTATCCTGAGCTTGGACAGGACAGGATACTTGTCTGTCCTGTGAAGCTGCAGAATCATTAGAATCTCATCATTGCTGTCCGTGTCAACAACCGCAAAAGAGCAATTGACGTACGATGCATAACGGTCAACGCCAATCATCTCATACAGATGATATGCCCAGCCCATGGAATTGGAATACACAAATTCGTTCCACTTCAGGGCATCGACCTGCGATTGCTGTCTTATGGCACAGGTCATCTCCAGGCAACGGTCTTAAGCACGTCTGATACCTTCTGGCGACCGGCCTCTACAGAAACACATGCGCCACCACGGATGTCACGGCTTGAAGAACCTACCATGATGGAGTATTCACCAGCCTCAACAACCCATTCAGATGTCTTCTCGTTGAAGGAAGCAAGGTCAGAAACAGGGAACTGCATTGTGATGCTCTGGGTCTTGCCGGCCTCAAGCAACTCAGTCTTGGCAAATGCCTTGAGTTCCTGGGCAGGCTTGTCCATATCCTGACCTGGGGCATGAACATAAAGCTCTACAACCTCCTTGCCGCTTACACTGCCTGTGTTTGTTACGTCAAGGGTAGTTGTGATCTGCTTGCCGTCGTTGCTGATTACAATGTTGCTGTACTTGAATGTTGTATAGCTGAGACCGTAACCGAATGGATAGCTGACCTCCATATCCTCCTTGTCAAACCAGCGGTAGCCAACATAGATACCCTCCTTGTAGTTTGTGTAGTCGTATGTCTCCCAAGGCTCGTGTGCTGCAGCCTCTGTGCCGGAGAATGTGCTCAGGTCAAGCTTGAAGTTCTCTGAGCGTGGGAAGTTCTTGCTTGATGCATGGTCTGCAAAGTTGATAGGCCATGTCATAGGCAGCTTTCCTGAAGGTGATGCCTTGCCGGTAAGAACGTCAGCAACTGAGTTGCCGCCCTCCTGGCCTGCCTGCCATGAGAGCAGGATTGCATCTGGAGTCTTCTTCCATGATTCAGTCTCAATTACACCGCCGATGTTCAGTACAACGATAACCTTCTTGCCTGCAGCATGGAATGCATCGCAGACATTGTCAATGAGCATGTGCTCTTCATCGCTCAGGTTGAAGTTTGCCTCTGTCCTGTCAAGGAACTCACCTGAGATACGGCCCAGGGTGATGATGGCAATGTCATTTGCCTTTACTGCTTCAGACAGCTCCTTTGCTGAAGGAACAATCTCTGCAGGGAGTGGCTGTGGCAGGAATGCTGCCATGAATGCGTTGTCAGGATCCTCGTCAATGGCCTTCTGGCGGAGCTCCTCAGCAACTACACGGTAATCCTCATAACGCTTCTGGATGCTTGCATCGGCAGTGATGCCTACATTCTTCAGACCGTCAAGGAGTGATACTGTGTAAGCGCGGTTTACATTACCTGAACCTGTACCGCCTGCAATGAAATCGTATGATGCTACACCGTAAACGGCTGCAGTCTTGATTGCAGAAGAGAGTGGGAGTGATGCATTCCTATTCTCAAGGAGCACCATACCTTCAGTTGCACTCTGGCGTGTGACTGCTGCATGGGCTGTCAGGTCAGGCTTGTTGCTGAACTCGTAGCCCTGGAAGCGTGGAGTGCGTACAATGAATTCAAGGATACGCTTCACGTTGCGGTCCAGATCCTTCATGTTGAGCTTGCCGGCCTTTGCATCGTCAATTATCTGGTGATACTGTGAAGGGCGGCCCGGCTGAAGCATGTCGTTACCGGCGTGCATCTGTGCAGTAGCATCCTTGCCACCGTACCAGTCTGTCATGACCATACCCTTGTAACCCCAGTCACCACGCAGGATTGTCTCAACAAGTTCCTTCTCTTCTGAGGTATATGTACCGTTGATCAGATTGTAAGATGTCATGATTGTCCATGGATCAGACTCCTTGACTGTAATCTCAAAAGGCTTCAGGTAGATCTCACGGATAGCACGGGTAGGGATGATGGCATCGTTTCCGGTGCGGTTTGTCTCCTGGTTGTTGAATGCAAAGTGCTTGACTGATGTTCCTACACCGTTTGACTGTACACCGCGTACGTATGCGGCTGCAGTCTTGCCTGCCAGGAGCGGATCCTCGCTGTAGTACTCAAAGTTACGGCCGTTCAGCGGGTTACGGTGAATGTTCTCAGCCGGGGCAAGCAGAACGTCTGCACCATATTCCAGAACCTCCTGACCTATGGACTGGCCAACCTGCTCAACAAGCTGCTGGTTCCAGGTACTTGCAAGCAGTGTTCCGATAGGGAAGTGTGTGCAGTAATATGTCTGTGAGTCGCCAGGGCGTGTCGGATTGATTCTGAGTCCGGCAGGGCCGTCGGCAAGAACTGTGGCAGGAATGCCAAGTCTTGGAATTGCGTGGGTTGAACCTGCGGCACCAGGTACAAGTTCTGCCTGGGCACCTATGGTTGCAGAAAGGCCTTCCTCTCCGGAATCCATGCCTACACCTACTACAAGTGCGGCTTTCTCCTCAAGGGTCATTGCCTTAACAATTTTGTTGATGTTGTTGCTGTTCAGTTTCAGGTCAGCATTGCTGCATGATGCCAGAACTGCAGAGGCTGCGATTGCTGCCATGATTACGTTTCCTTTCCTCATTATTGTTCTTTTTGTTTGTTATCTTGTTATGCCTTGTGGGCCTCATTGAAGAGTCTGAGACGCTCCTCAAGAACAGGGAACTGGTCGTTACGGATGTTTGATGAGCATCCGCGAAGACCCTGTCTTGTACTGCCCGTTGACTTCAGGGTGATGCCGCTGATGCCGAAGCAGAGAAGGTCATGAAGCAGTTCTCCGCCCTCCATAGGCGTACCGTCCGGAAGATTGTAACCGAATGTAAAGAAGAAGCCGTCGCTTACGTCTTCATCAAGGTCTTTCTCATAGGTTATGTTAAAGCCGTTGGCAAGCATTAGTTGCTTGATCTTCTCTGTGCGGCGTGCATACTCGCGGATATCCTCACGGAACTGGTATGTGCCGTCAGCAGCAGCCTTCAGCATTGCTGCCATTGCAAACTGTACGGAGTGGGTGACACCCGATGACATTGTGTAGAGAATGTCGTATGCATAGACAGCACCGAACCTGGATATTCCGTAACGCTGGCGCAGGGTCTCGTAACTGCGCTCATAAAGTTTGTCTGAGATGCATGCCACGGCGATGCGCTCACCGGCAAAGCTGAAGATCTTGGAACCGCTGACCATCATTACATAGTTGTCCGTGTAGTGTGATACGCTGACCTGGTATGGAGCCTGGAATGGGGTTCCCAGACCGTCACGCCTGAAGTCCATGGTCATGTATGCCAGGTCTTCAATGACAATGGTGTCATACTTTGTTGCAAGCTGACCTATGGTGCGGATTTCATCTTCTGTCAGGCACATCCAGCTAGGATTGTTAGGATTTGAGTATATGATGCAGCAGATGTTGCCCTTGGACAGATAGCTTTCAAGCTTTGCCTCAAGCTTCTCGGCCCTGAAGTCATATACATCAAAAGCCTCATACTTGACGCCCATTACCTTTGCCTGCATCTTCTGTACAGGGAATCCTGGGTCAATATATAATATGGTGTCCTTTTTAGGGTCAAGCTGGCTGCAGAGCAGGAACGATGCAAAAGTTCCCTGCATACCTCCTGAAGTAGGAGTGCAGTGTTCCGGTGCTATGTCTGTGTTGATGAATGCCTTGACAAATCTTGATGCTGCCTCCTTGAGTTCCGGAATACCCTCAATGCTTGGGTATTTTGATGCCACACCACGGTCAAGAGCCTCCTTCTGCGCCTGTATGCCTACTGCTGCGGGTGGAATGCCCGGAACGCCCATCTCAAAATGGATGAATTCCTGACCTGTTTTCTGCTCAGCGTCTGCTACTGTGGCAAGAATCTGGCGTATTGATGCGTTGTTCAAATCTGAGATTTCTATCTTCTTCAGATAACTGTCGATAACTTCTGCTGGAATAATGGTATTCATTGCTTCTATGTGTTTGTTTGTAACATGCAAAGTTCTTAAATTTGTAGGAGAAAACCAATCTGTATGAAAAGAAACCTTACATTTTTGCTGATGCTTGCGGCAAGCCTTGCCTTAAGTGCGCAGATTTTTCCGGATTTTTCCAGAATGAATTTTGGCTGTGACGGAAACAGCATCACTTCAGGTAACCAGTGGTCTGCCACTGTTGTCCGCCAACTTGGTTTTGCAACCCATCATAATGTGGCTGTTGGATCTGCCACTTGGGCATGTCACCCAGATACTCAGGATTACGGCTCTGAGGGCTTTGCCGGAATCTCAGGCGGATGGCAGCCTACTACCGATGCCGCAGAACTGCAGATGCGCCATAACAATACGTCAAAAGTCCATGTCCAGAAATTCATTGCAGAGGTTGAGAGCGGCAAGTTCCCGGCTCCGGACGTGTTTGTGTTCTCTATGGGCACAAATGACGGAAACCTGGGCTCTGCAGAAGAGGCACTTAAAGGAAAGAGCCTTGATGACGTTGACGTGACCACCATGGCCGGTGGAGCACGCTGGGCTATCCAGACAATCATTGAACATTTCCCGGACTGCAGGGTTTTTGTCTGCACTCCGATACAGACTTCTGATCCAAGGCATAATGAGCAGAACCTCAGGAAGATTGCCATTCTGAAAGAGATTTGCCAGGCCCTTTCGGTACAGGTCATTGACTGCTATTCTGAGAGCGGAATCACAGAGAAGCTTGAAGATGGCAACGGTCACAGATACCTAAGGGACGGACTCCATCCTGATACTGCCGGTCAGCAGCTTATGGGACGCTATATAGCCAAGGAAATAAGAAACAACTACTTCTGATCAATTCAAGGACATGAAAACTACAAGAGGCCTTCTGGCTGTTCTCTTTGTTGCAGTGGCAGTCATGAACGCCAGTGCACAGTTCAGGCTCTCAATCAACAATGAAACGGGTATCTTTGAGAAAGGTGAGAATGCCGTCATTACTCTTACTCCGGATTCCGGGCTTGTGGATACCCTGCAGATAAGAATATACAGGAACAACCAAGTGGTTGAGCGCCATAAGCTTCTTCCCGATGCTCCGGTGAACATTGTGAATGGCCGTTTCCGTGAGACCTGTGCAATCTTTGTAGAGGTGCAGCAGGGACGCGATACACAGGGCATCGGCTTTGTCGTGGCTCCTGGTGGTTTTGAACCTGGCTATGAAGAGCCCGATGACCTTATGGAATACTGGTACGAACAGAAACGTGAGCAGTCTGCCCTGCCGATGAATGCCAAGCTGGTGCCGCTTCAGGTGCCTGCGCAGGACCGTGGCAAGTATGTCTGCTATGATCTGGAGCTGAGTGCCATGGGCCCACGTCCTGCACGTGGATATTTTGCAAAACCTGTAGGTGCCAAGAAGGGATCGCTTCCGATTGTGATTCTGTGCCGTGCTGCAGGCGTTGCCGGTGATTGGTGCCGATGCCAGGTAGGTGAGTGCGTAGGTAATGCCAAGAAGGGAACCAAGGGCGCCTTGAGCCTTGACCTGAATGCTCATGGTATGCTGAACGGTCAGCCAGACGAATACTATACTGATCTGGAAAACGGCCTTCTGAAGGATTACAGCAATCAGGGCGTCCAGAGCCGTGAGAGTTACTATTTCTACGGAATGTACATGCGTCTTCTGCGAGCCATTGAGTTCATGACTCAGCAGCCGGAATGGGACGGAAAGCGCATTCTTGTCATTGGCGAGAGCCAGGGTGGCGGCCAGGCTGCCGTTGCAGCCGGACTGGATGCAAGAGTGTCTGCCGTGGTCCTGAATGTCCCGGCCATGTTTGACTTCGGTGCACCTAAGGATGGTCATCGTGGAGGATGGCCGCAGCCTTATGAGAATAACCGTAGCATGGGGGCAAGACTGGACAACGTACTTCCATATTTTGATGCTTCCCTTCTGATACGCCACTCAAAGGCCGATGTAATCTGTGAGATAGGCCTGATAGACATGACCTGTCCGGCATCGGCTATCTTTGCCGGTCTGAACGGAATGGATGGTGAAAAGATAATCAATACGGTCCCTTATCGTGCCCATCAGTGGCCGAGTGGGGAAATCAGGGCAGAGTGGGAGAAAAAATATCTTCAGCAACGTCTTGATTATATTGACAATTATCTGAAGTAAATTGTATATTTGCAAAAAACAACACCAAATGACACCTGTATATGCACAGAATATGGATCTGTCTGCCTACAAAGTACTGGCGGTAGATGATATCCCTCTGAACATTCTTCTTATCCAGAAGATGCTGTCTAAACTGAAGCTCAACATAAGGACAGCCAGCAATGGAAGACTGGCTCTGGAATCTGTTAAGGAGTGCAAGCCTGACCTGATTCTGCTGGATCTGATGATGCCGGAGCTTGATGGCTTTGAGGTAATCAAGGCCCTCAGGGCAGATCCTGAGACAGAGAATATCCGTATAGTGATTCTTTCTGCCCTCAATTCAAGTGAAGACATTGTCAAGGGATTCAATCTGGGTGCCAACGATTTCATCACCAAGCCTATCATCATGGAGAAGCTGCTCAACTGTGTCGTGACGCAGCTCAAGCTTGTAGAGAGGCAGGCTCAGATGTGACCTCCGTTACTAAAGGCCAGCGCGTAGATTTGAATCTGCCTGACCATTGAGGCCAGTCCGTTGCTGCGGGTAGGAGAGAGGTGGTCCTTGAGTCCTATGGCTTCAATGAAGTATGGCTCACCGCACTTGAGGATGTCCTGCGGAGTCTGATCTGACCAGATGCGGATTAGCAGACCTATCAGACCCTTGGTTATGATGGCATCGCTGTCTGCCTCAAGTTTCATGACACCGTTCTCAATGTATGCATGAACCCATACGCGGCTCTGGCATCCTTCTATAAGATTGTCATCGGTCTTGAACTTCTCATCCATGGCAGGAAGTTCGTTGCCAAGGTCTATGATCATCTGGTACTTGTCCATCCAGTCGTCAAAACTGCTGAACTCCTCTACGATCTCTTCCTGTAGTTCGTTGATTGTTGCCATATCAGTTTTCGTTGTAGATTACCTGAAGAAGGGTCTGTCCGACGGCCTTCAGGGTTGCCTTGTCAATATGCTCTATGTCGTCAGTGACAGTGTGCCATGTCGGTCCGAATCCGCTCTGCTTGCAGTCTGGATAATATGGAATTATGTCAATGGCTGGAATCCTGGCCATGCGGTTTATGAAGACATGGTCATCTGTTACATAACCACCTTGCTGCTCAGGGAAATAATTGCCGAATCCTGCAGTCTTTGCCGCAGACCAGAATTTCTTGACCGTGCTTTCTGCAAAGTACAGTGAATAACCCTCCTGGTAGAAATGTGCCTCTTGACCGCCAACCATGTCAAGCAGAACTGCATAGCGTGCCATGTAACCGCTCTTGTGCGGCTGGCGGGCCCAGTACTGTGTGCCCAGCGCCCAGAAGCTCTCAGCGCCCTGCTGCTGTGGATGGCCGTCACCCGGTCCCCAGTCCTCTGCATCGAAGAAGATGCAGTCAATGCCAATCTCAGGAGCCATTTTCTGCATCTGACGTGCAATCTCTAGGATTACGCCGACTCCGCTTGCTCCGTCATTTGCGCCCATTACCGGCTCATTGTGCCTTGATGGGTCTGGGTCATTGTCAGCCCATGGACGGCTGTCCCAGTGTGAGCAGATCAGTACTCTCTTTGGGCTTTCCGGCTTGTACTGGCCGATTATGTTGTAGCCGTTTATCTTTGTTCCGTCAAATGTGGTGACCTGGACCGGCTGGACAATGGTCTCTGCCCCGAATGCTTTCAGCTTTGCTGCAAGGTAGTCTGCGCAATCCCTGTGGGCTTTGGTGTTGGGAATACGCGGGCCGAAGTCTGTCTGCGCCTTTACGTATGCGTAGGCGCTGTCTGCATTGAATGCCGGAACCTGCACGCTGCTGCCGGCCTGACTGCTCTGAGATACACTTCCCTTGCCGTCACATGTGGCAATGAGCAGCGGAATCAGCAGAGAGAATAGTAGGTTGTGGTTAAACATATCACTTGTTCAGTTTCCAGGTTGCACCATCCTTACCGTCCTTGACCTCAAATCCAAGTGCGGCAAGTTCGTTGCGTATCTTGTCACTGGTAGCCCAGTCCTTGTTGGCCTTTGCTGCAGCGCGCATCTCAAGAAGCATGTCAACAACCTTGCTGAATGCCTCCTCACGTCCGCTGCCGCCGTTCTGCTCGGCGCGGATTCCCATGATCTCAAACAGGAAGGTGTCAAACAGTTTCTTAAGTGATTCTATATCTGCGCTTGTAAGCTGGGCCTTTCCGTCTGCTGCCTGGTTGATTACCTTCGATGCATCGAACAGATGGCTTATCACGATAGGGGTGTTCAGGTCGTCGTCCATTGCCTCATAGCACTTGGCCTCAAAGCCGCTTACGTCAACTGACGACTGTCCGGCAGGCTTGATGCGGCCAATGTTTCCGTAGGCCTCCATGAGACGTCCCATGGCTTTCTCTGCTGCAATGAGGGCATCGTTGCTGAAGTCAACTGTTCCACGGTAGTGGGCCATCAGTATGAAGAAGCGGATGGTCATGCCGCTGTAGGCCTGGGCAAGCATCTCATTGCCTTCCTTGTCCTTATGGCTTCCCTCGAAGAATTCGTTCAGGGTAATGAAGTTTCCAAGGGACTTACCCATCTTGGTACCGTTGATGGTGATCATGTTGTTGTGCATCCAGTAGTGGACCATGTCATCACCCTGGCTTGCAACGGCCTGAGCAATCTCACATTCATGGTGTGGGAAGATCAGGTCCATTCCACCTCCGTGTATGTCAAAGTGGTTGCCAAGGTACTTGCGTCCCATGGCGGTACATTCGCAGTGCCATCCTGGGAAACCGTCGCTCCAAGGTGATGGCCAGCGCATGATGTGCTCCGGCTGGGCCTTCTTCCACAGGGCAAAGTCTGCCGGATTGCGCTTCTCTTCCTGTCCGTCCAGTTCACGTGTCGTGTTCAGTACGTCATCAAGATTACGGCCAGAGAGCTTTCCGTAGTGGTGGTCCTTGTTGTAGCGTGCCACGTCAAAGTAGATGCTGCCCTCACTCTCGTATGCATAGCCGTTGTCCAGGATCTCCCTGACCAGCTCAATCTGCTCAATGATATGGCCCGATGCATGAGGCTCGATGCTTGGCGGCAACACGTTCAGGGCATCCATTGCCTTGTGGTAGCGCAGGGTGTAGTACTGCACAACCTCCATAGGCTCAAGCTGCTCAAGGCGTGCCTTCTTTGCAATCTTGTCCTCGCCGGCATCGGCATCGTGCTCCAGATGGCCTACGTCGGTGATGTTGCGTACGTAGCGTACCTTGTAGCCAAGATGCTTCAGGTAGCGGAACAGGATGTCAAATGTGATTGCAGGACGTGCATGTCCCAGATGTGGATCGCCATATACTGTAGGGCCGCACACGTACATGCCGACATGTGGCGCGTGCAGCGGTTTGAATACCTCCTTTCTGCGGGTCAGTGTGTTATAGATAGAAAGATTATGTTCCATGATCTTATAGAATTCTTATTATTAAGGTGCAAACTTACGAAAAATCCCTGACTATGCCATCCATGATGCTGAAGAGTTCGCTGACTGTCTCTGCCCTGAGCATCTCGATGCGGGTGCGCTTGAAGTCCGGCAGCCCCTTGAACAGCGGGCTGTTTGCCAGATGACGGCGTATGTGTACTATGCCACGGCGCTCGTCAAGACGCTCGATGCTGTCAAGGGTCTCCTGCTTGAGTACGTCAATCTTCCACTGGAAGCCCGGGTCTTCCCACTTCTCTCCGGTTTCAAGATAGTGCTTGACTTCCTTGAATATCCATGGGCGTCCAAAACTGCCACGTCCTATCATGACGGCATCGACTCCATATTGCTCAAAGCACTCTTTTGCACGTTCAGGTGATGTGACGTCACCGTTTCCGATGATGGGAATGTGCATGCGCGGATTCTCCTTGACCTTGCCAATGAGTGACCAGTCTGCCTGGCCAGTGTACATCTGTGCACGAGTGCGGCCATGTATGGTCAGGGCCTGGATTCCGCAATCCTGAAGCTGCTCGGCAAGTTCCACGATTATCTTGCTGTCATCATTCCAGCCCAGGCGGGTCTTGACGGTGACTGGAATATTTACGGCATCGACCACGGCACGGGTAATCTCAAGCATCTTGGGTATGTTCTGGAGCATTCCTGCACCGCCGCCTTTGCCGGCAACCTTCTTGACCGGACAGCCAAAGTTCAGGTCCAGAATGTCCGGGTGGGCCTCTTCAACCATTTTTGCTGCACCAACCATTGCGTCTGTATCACGTCCGTAGATCTGTATGGCCACTGGGCGCTCCTCATCACTGATGGTCAGCTTGCGCATTGTGCTGTTGACTTCACGGACAAGAGCCTCGCTTGATACGAACTCTGTATAGACCATGTCTGCGCCGAACTTCTTGCAGAGCAGACGGAACGGCATGTCCGTGACATCCTCCATTGGGGCCAGGAAGACAGGATACCTGCCGAATTCTATGTTGCCTATCTTCATGTCAGGAGCGTATTACCATTTTATATAACTTGTCACCACGTCGTACCCGCTCAGGAGTCTTGAATGAGACCTTCACCCCCTTTGGAACCTCTGTCACGCTCTTCAGGTTTACACGCGGATCGTCAAGTATGAAGTCCAGTGCTCCTGTGGTTGCTCCGGTTATGAGAACCTTCTCACCGGCATTGACAGATCCGGCTTCCATGTAGAATTCACCTACACCCAGCTTTGAGAAATAGTCTGTGACCTTTCCTATGTAAACCTTGGTCTCTGTTGCCTGACTGCCATATTTGTTGTTCCATTCGCCCAGACGCTGGCCCTGGTAGTATCCGTCCCAGAATCCACGGTTGAATACGGTCTTCAGACGCTCATCCCAGGCATCCTTTTTCTCTTCTGTGAATGTTCCGTCAAGGTATGATTCAATGGCCTCGTTGTAGCAGCCGGCAACGGTCTTCACGTATTCAGGACCACGGGCGCGTCCCTCAATCTTGAATACACGTACGCCGGACTCAATCATGCGGTCCATGAAGCGTATGGTCTTAAGGTCCTTTGGTGACATTATGTACTGGTTCTGAACCTCAAGTTCAATGTCAGACTCCTTGTCCTGAAGCAGATATGCGTTGTATCCACGGCGGCAGACCTGCATGCAGGCACCCCGGTTTGCGCTGGCACCCAGCTCGTTCAGGCTCATGTAGCACTTGCCGCTGATGGCCATGCAGAGTGCTCCGTGGCAGAACATTTCTATGCGTATCAGGTTCCCGGACGGGCCGCAGATATTCTCTTCAACTATGTGTCGGTAGATTTCTGCCACCTGATCCATGTTAAGTTCGCGGGCCAGTACAACGACCTCAGCAAATTGTGCATAGAAGCGCAAGGCCTCAACGTTGCTTATGTTGAGCTGGGTTGAAAGATGTACTTCAACTCCAACCTGGCGGCAGCATGTCATCACCGCAATGTCGCAGGCTATGATTGCTGACAGGCCTGCCTCCTTTGCTGCATCGACAATCTGATGAATGAGCGGGATATCCTCACCGTACATGACGGTATTCAGGGTCAGGTAACTCTTTACGCCATGCTCATTGCATTCCTGGGCTATGTGACGCAGGTCATCAAGCGTGAAGTGGCTGGCGCTGCGCGAACGCATGTTCAGCTGTTCCACGCCAAAGTATATGGAATCAGCACCCGCCTGGAATGCCGCCGCCAGCGACTCCCAGGAGCCCACGGGCGCCATTATCTCAAAGTCTTTTCTTGTCATCTCCATTTGGAGTACAAAGTTAGGAATATGGCGCTGAATTCCGGCGCTTTTTTCGAACGAAATGGGGACAGGTCCCAGATTGTTCGAACGTTTTGGGGACAGGTCAACGCCTGGCGAGGGACAGGTTCCGTTTTGGCGATTTTGGGGACAGGTCCTCGAACGTTTCAGGGACAGGTCCCTGGTTGTTCGATATTAGTGGTGGTCTGGACTTTGTTCTTTTGGATTTTTCTTGCCGATGCGTATAGTCTTCTTCTTTTTCTTCTTCTTTTCCGATGCTTTTGTATCTTTTTCCAGATGCTTTGTTTCTCTTTCTCGATGCGTTTAGTATCCTTCTTTTCCGATGCTTTGTTTTTCTTTCCTGATGCTTTTGGTATTCTTCTTTCAGGATGCTTTTAGTATCTTTTTTCTATATCTATAGCGCGAACGGTATTGTATATGAGAAGCTGCCACGGCTCTCGTGTATGCGGGTATTCTTTGGAGCCGTGGCAGGAAAATGGCCGAAAACGCAGAAAAAATGGCCACGACGCGCACGTGGAGGGGTATTCATGGGAGTCGTGGCAGGAAAATGGCCGAAAACGCGGAAAACATTGCCACAACTCCCGTGTGGAAGGGTATTCGTAGGAGTCGTGGCAGGGAAATGCCTCAGGTCACGGAAAACACTGCCACGACGCGCATGTGCAGGGGTATTCATAGGAGTCGTGGCAGACGGAAATACCAAAGCATGATGCAGAAGGAATTCCAATGATCTTTCCTGAGCGGCGGCTGCGGTTGTGACGAGCTTTCCTGAGCAGCTGTGGTGAGGCTTTCCTGGGTTACAGGCGGTGGATGTGGCGGGACTTTTCTGGGCGGCTGTGGCGGGGCTTTTCTGGGCGGAGGTGGTGGAACTTTCGTGTCCAGCGGGTACGTGGCGATGCTAGTTGGAATCCGCCAAAGAAGGGAACGGGAAAGTGGTTTTGGAGTGCTGTGAGTATTGTTTGCGTTTCCTTATGGCTTGAAATGAGGGCTAAGGAAACGGTAAGTATCCCCAGAACGCTTGTGGTGCTATTCTCCGTTTCCTTGTTTGGCAAAACCATAGCAACAGATAAAGTACCACATCAACGGCCAAAAGTAATACCATAGCAATGTACAAGAGTAAAGCACAAAAGAAATCCCTTAGCACCTGCGGGTGGTATTCACTGCCACGACTCCCGTGCATGCGGCTATTCTTAGGAGTCGTGGCAGGGAAATGGCCGAAAACGCGGGAAAGGGTGTCACAACTCCCGTGTACGCCGGTATTCATAGGAGTCGTGGAAGGGAAATGGCCAAAAACGCGGGAAACATGGCCACGACTCCCGTATGTGATGGTATTCCTTGGAGTCGTGGAAGGGAAATGCCGAAAATCGTGGAAAACATGGCCACGACTCCCGTGTAAGCGGGTATTCATAGGAGTCGTGGAAAGGAAATACCGAAAAACACGGGAAAGGGCGCCACGACTCCCGTGTGCGCGGGTATTCTTAGGAGTCGTGGAAGGAAAATGGCCGAAAACGCGGAAAAGGTGTCACGACGCGCACGTGGAGGGGTATTCAGAGGAGTCGTGGAAGGGAAATGTCAAACAACGCGGAAAAGGGCGCCACGACTCTTATGTGCAGGGGTATTCATGGGAGTCGTGGAAGGGAAATGCCGAAAATCGCGGGAAACATGGTCACGACTCCCGTGTGCGGAGGTATTCCTTGGAGTCGTGGCAGGAAAATGGTCAAAAACGCGGAAAAGGTGTCACGACGCACACGTGGAGGGGTATTCTTAGGAGTCGTGGAAGGGAAATGTCAAAAAACGCGGGAAATGCTACCACGACTCCCGTGTGCAGGGGTATTTTTAGGAGTCGTGGAAGGGAAATGGCCGAAAATGCGGAAAACATGGCCACGACTCCTGTGTGCGCTGGTATTCCTTGGAGTCGTGGAAGGGAAATGTCAAAAAACGCGGGAAAAGGTGTCACGACTCCCGTATGTGATGGTATTCCTGGGAGTCGCGGCAGAAAAATGGTCGAAAACGCGGAAAAGGGCGCCACGACTCTTATGTGCAGGGGTATTCATGGGAGTCGTG
>JAKSIY010000035.1 GCA_024398535.1 Bacteroidaceae bacterium | reverse complement strand
CACTTCATACACTTTCATCAGGCGGTCGCTGTCATGGAAGTAATTGTTCAGATCTATCAACATCTCACTGCAGGTGACTTCCGAACTGTTTTTCAGCTCTATGGCGATGAAGATGGTTCCAATAAGTGTTGCGGCCAAGGAAAAAATGCCGACAACGGCCTCTTCTCCAGGACTGAAGATACGTATGACCATCAAGCAAATAAGTATGCATACAAGGCTGGCCAGTACGACCAGAAGAGTTACACTGGTTTTATATTTAATCTTCTTCATTTTGGATAGTTTAATCGAACAATACGCCCGGATTCATTACAGACGGACTATTCCACTGAATACCGAGCTTGGCCAAGACGGCTTTCTTAGTGCTCCAGTATGAATAACAGAACCCCATACCTTTTCTCTTGCCTTCAAGAATCCTTTCACATTTCTGCTCCACATCATAGATGCAGTCCTCCCACTCCTGAGTCCTTTCTACCGGGTCGAACTTAAGGTGAACCCCATAATTCCTGCACCATTCCTGCATGGATATCCTAGGATTGAGATAGTCCTGGATCTTTTTCATTCTCTGCTTGTGCTCTTTCTCACCATACTTCCTGACGTATTTTTCAGGGGCACCATCATACTCGTCAATCTCCATATCTTCCGGAAGATCCTCATTACATATCAGGCAGAAAAGACCTATCTGATATTCCTGCACTTTACTGATGAATCTGGCACAGTCCCTTTCCGGCATACAGTCCATCATTTTGTTAAGCAGAACAATTCGTGTATAAGGTGTCAGTTCCCCTTTGACGCGGAGCGGCAATCCTTCCTTCATCAGCTCAAATGCCTGATGCCCGAGAGGTATGTTTTTCCAGGTTGCGCCGAAAGTGTTGCTGTTTTCCACCATCTCGGCGAAATAGCCCCCAAGTTTTTTCAGATTATCCATAATTTCTGTTTCAGTAAAATTATCAGCAGGAATAGAGACAGCCGACTGTCCTTTGCCAGTCTCTCCCGAGCAACTGCGATTTGCGCAGGAGCAGGAACAACATACCACAATCATAAAAGCGAAGACCCCAATCTTCATTCTCGTCAATCTGGAGCAGGGAGACATAATCGTCATCATATTCTTCATTAATATCTATAATATATGGCCTTCCAAGCAGTTTGAAGCCCTCGTCGCAAGCGCCGCAGGCTTCGAAGTCCAACTTCTCGGCCGGCAGGAAGACATCCGTACCATCATCCCAGTGCATCTCGTATGGCTCAAGTCCTTCACAAGTCGGACTATATATGACACGGACGATTTCTGAAGGCCACGGGCCGATCGGTGTGTATAGAGGGCATCCGTCATAGCCCAGAAAATAATCCACAGCCGCGAAGAAATAGAGCATGCCCACGTGCGGCAGCAGGCCGTCCGGGTCCAAAGCCGCGATATCCTCGCAACGTATCTGGCAAAGGAAAGTCAGAGGTTCATCCCACTCATCACCATCTTCGGCCACATGAACGACAGGATATGGTGAGCCTGACGGCAAATCAGGAGCGCCCCACCATTTGCTACGTCCTTCAAGAGACTCAGAAGTCTTTGAAAATAAAAGTTTTATCGAATACATACCTAATGAATTTCAAACCCATGCGTCAAATCGTCCGTCATCATCCGGGCCCTCGGCAGGATCTCCGAACTCCCCTCCTCCCACGCGTGCCGCTATCACGCTGACATTGTCCGTGGAACCATTCTCCATGGCCCATTCCGCAAGTTCTTCCGCCGGGGACAGAGAGTTCATCAGGAAATACTCCAGATAGTCGTCGTTGACCACATCTGCGAGGCCGTCGGAGCAAATTAGGATGGTATCACCTTCCTGCAGCTTGCCAGTTATTTCCGTGACGGCCAGTGTCGTGTCGCTTCCACCGCCGACGCAGTTGGTCAGGAGACCATCTTCATTCTCTTCATCCATAGTTAGCTGCTCCACGATGCCATCCCTGAAAAGATAGGTCCTGCTGTCTCCTGCATTGACGAGCCAGGCCCTGTTTCCCAGCCACACGACCCCAGTGAGCGTGCATCCCATAGGATGCTCATGTTTCTCGTATCTGGCTATAGCGTTGATCTTGTAACTTATATACTGGACGGAGCGCGTAATGTCATCAGCGAAAGTCTCCGCCTCCAAATCACCCATCGAGAAACAGTCCCTGAGATGCTCCAGAGTCATGAAACTGGCTTGTTCACCCTTCTCGTGACCGCCCATCCCGTCCGCAATCAGCAGATAGTATGCCGGGGCCCCCGTGAACTCCACTTCTTCGGAGAATTTGCCGTCACGCAGCATTATACCTCCGAGTGTGACGAGGTCCTCATTGTTCTCGCGGACAGTTCCGCGGCTGCATATAGCATTGACGTTCAGTATCATAAGCCTAATTCGTATTTGTCCGTCGCGATCTTCAGCACCATTCCGGGAGCCAGATCCGCCCATTCGTCTTTATCGAGACGGCGTCCGGCGACATAGGTTCCATTGGTGCTGCCGAAATCCCGGACCTGCCAGACACCGCAGTTGAAACGGAACTCGCCGTGCCTTCCTGACACATATCTGTATTCCGCGAATTCCGGGTACACGCCCTGCGTACGGCCGAAGATACCCTCGCGCAGTCTAATCTTCCTGCCCTCAGCCAGCAAATACAAACCGACGACGGCCCCACGGAAGAATTCCTCTGCGCTCATCAGGTCAGAACCGCAGGCCGCGCACTGTGTACCACGCTTCGGCTTGCGGCAGTCAGGACAGAAATGCAGTTCCTTGCCGCACTGGTCACAGAACCAGCTGTCATCCGGGATCTCCGCCCGGCAGAATGGACATGTCATGCTCATATTACGTCCTCCGGTCTAATGGTCTTGAGTTCCTGCAGGTCGCTGCACTCCTCTTCAAACTGGCGAATAGCCATATTGTTCTTTATGTCGTCCATCAGGTTGCGGACCTCGCGTGCATTCGCGAAATCCCATTGCCTGCTGTCATAAATCTGCTGTAATTTGCGTTTTACTGCCTTTCGGGATTCCTCTGGCAGTATCAGCTCCTGCTTCCTGCACATTCCGTCGAAGATTCCAAGCATCTGCTCCGGACTGTAGTCCTCAAAGTCTATGCGGTTGCGAAAACGTGACTTCAATCCGGAATTAGCATCCAGAAAATCCTGCATCTCACGGCTGTAGCCAGCCGCAATGCACACGAACTTGCCCTTGTAATTCTCCAGCAGAGGCACTAGAGTGTTGATGCACTCCTGCCCGAACGAGTCGTTGGAGCCGCTGCAGAGCGAATATGCCTCGTCTATGAAAAGCACACCTCCCATAGCGTCCATCACCGCATCCTTGGTCTGCCGGGCCGTCTGGCCCATATAACCGGCCACAAGGTCGTCCCTGAGCACTTCCGTGACATCCGGACGAGGAAGCAGCTTCATCGCATGGAGCATCTTTCCCATAAGCCGCGCGACAGTGGTCTTTCCGGTACCGGGGTTGCCCAGGAACAGGAAGTGCCCCACGCTCACGTCAGGGGTTCGTCCTTCGGCTTGCGCGAGTTTCAGTTCGCGGTTCACCGATGCAGCCAGCCTTCGGATGCTTGCCTTTACGCCGTCCAGCCCTGTCAGTGCATCGAGTTCGGCCATAACGTCCTTCACGCTGACCTCCTTATTGGCCTCCTTTCCGGCAATATCAGAATACATCAGAGTCTTTGTGCCTGCGGCAAAGGTGCCACCGTTCTCGCGGATTCTTTCCCTCCGGCGCTGTTCCGCCGCAGACAGGAAATTGCGCACATCACGGGCATTCCCAAAGTTTTCACTCCGGCGGTTGTACATCTTCTCCATCTCAATGTGGAGGTTGGAGTCTGCATCGGCATCCAGAGAATATCCCTTATTCGCAGCCATCATTCTGAAAATCTTTTCCAGCTCGGATGCATCATAATCCGGAAAATCAATCACTTTGTTGAAGCGAGACTCCAGTCCTGAATTCGCCTTCATAAAATCGCGCATCTCACGGCTGTATCCGGCCAGAATGCACACGAACTCCCCTCGCCTGTTCTCTACTATCGGCAGCAGCTTGTCTATCGCTGCCTGCCCGAATTCGCCTTGATTGAGCCCATAAGCCTCATCAATGAACAGAATGCCTCCGATAGCCTTGTCAACGGCGTCCTGGACATTCCGTTCGCTTCCTCCCACGACGTCGGCGATGAGATCCTTACCCGCCACTTCGACGAACTGGCCTTTCGGCAATATTCCAAGTGCGCCAAGTATGTCGGCGAATATACGGGCAATTGTGGTTTTGCCCGTACCGGGATTTCCGGTGAAGACATAGTGGTCCTCTATTTTCATCTGTTCTCCTGTCAATTCGGCTTCGCGGATGCTGTCTATGATGGAGTGTATCTCTTTCTTGACGTTTTCCAGACCTATGAATCCCTCCAGTTCCTTCCATATTTCAGCCTCGGAGCGAGGTTCGAACACCTTGCCCTTTATATCCTCGGGGGCTGCTGAAGTCCTGCCGCAAGAGACTGCATTCACTGCAAGTTCCTGTGCCAGCGCATCTGCTACGTGACCGTTCCCGTAAGTTCCTTCACCTTCGCGGTTCAGCCATTCCAGATGTTTCAGAAGCTTGGAGGCGGTTTCGTCACCGATACCTATGTGGAATGTATCTTCCAGTTTGTTGATGCATAGGTTGCAGATATCCTGCTCCGTCATAGGACTGAGATTAAAGTGGAATTCAAACAAAGACGCAATGTCAGGATTTCCTGCGAGGAATTTCTCCAGCCCCTTCCTGATTCCGCAAAGAAAGACCACAGGGGTGGATGTCGGAGAGGATTTCATCCTCGCGAAGAGTTTGTCCAGCGTTCCTACACTGGTAGCATACTCTCCCGGAACAAGTTTCTGGACGTTCGTGACGACAAGTACTCCGTTGGAAATCTTGCTGATGTTCGCATCGAAAGCCTCCATCCACTTACCCATATCTGCAGCATCCACAACTGTAGGTGCAGTATCCTCGGCGAGTTTCTCCCTCTGAAGGATTTCAAACAGTTTGTTTGCGACGAATCTCTTGCCGGTGCCGGCATCACCCAGAATGAGAGAATCCATCCCGACCTTGGCTTTCCCGCCCATCTGGCGGAGCTTCGCCGCGACAGCGGCACGCCCTTCGAACTGGTCGAACAGCGGCTCCAGATTCTTTTTTCCAAAGAATCCCTCGAACTTGTCCTCTACCGGCAGAGCCTGTCCGCAATGCTTGCAGAACTTCGCTTCCGGTCTGTTTTCCGTGTTGCAGTTACTGCACTTCTTCGACTGTTTCATCGGGTGTAGTATTGTTGGTGGTTGGTGGTGAAAGGAATATGTTTGCCGCTATTGCGAGCGCAAGGCAGCAGAAGCAGATTATGATTCTCTTACGGTTCTTCTTCAAGTGGCCGTTCCACCTGTCCAGGCGTCCGTCGGTGAGGAAACCATTCAGCGAAGAATCAAAATCATCATCTTCATTGAATGTATAATCGAGGCATTCCAACACAGATTCCGTGTCGTCCAGATAAACATCTGAAGGAGATATGGCGTCGGCGTCCTTCTTCAACGTCAAAATGAAGATTATCAAGGCGAAAATTCCGGTTGCGGCGGCCAATACGGCCATTACCCACATCATCTGGTCAGTAGCGAGTTTGGTGATGAAGATGGATCCTATCCACGCGATCCCGAACGAAACAAGTCCGACTAAGAATCTGCTGCTTATCAACCACAATAGCAAGCCTGCGAGGGCTCCTATCACGAGGAATATCCACATATGCTCGAAGATGCCGGTACCTGCGGCGGGATTTACTTTCGCCATATCCACGAAAGACTTGACGACAGGGACCGAAACGACCAGCGGGATGAGTGACAGGATGCGTTGCAGCCATTGCTGTATGACTTTCCCGCGAATCACCCTCTTGACACGGGTCTCAGTTTCCGCCTGCACATTGCAGGCGTGAGCATAATAGTCTCCTTCGTCGACATCCGGATCACAGTCCATCAGAATCTCGATATAGTTCAAAAGTTCATATTCATAGGACATTTTCTCAGAGAAGTCCGTGAAGGGATTCTCCTGGTAATGCACAGCAATCCATCCACGCAATCCCCCTTCTTCGAGAGCCTGCTTCTTGTCGGCCCTGACCTTCTTCAGACCTTCGATGTCGGTAATGGTCTCACCTGTATCACCGAATGTATAGTATGGTTCGAATCCCAGGCCCTTGATGACCTTCATTATGCACATCTGGTATCGCTGGTGAGGGTCAGAAGGGGCTGTCTTGCCGCCCTCGAAGTAGTCATCCTCATCTACACATTTCTTTACCCATTCCGAATATTTGCTGAAGAAATCACCTTTACTGTCAAAATACGTCTGAAGATAAGAATCCTCATATTCCACGAAACTTTCCAGAATCAGATCACAGAGTTTTTCATCGGCTGGAGCCTTCGCACCCGTGAATTCCCACAAATACACCTCATTGAGAAACCTTCCCATCTGCTGACCGGTGGCAAGATAATCCGGGCTGTCCATATCAGAATTGAGACGCATATCACACAGAGGATTCAGGAAAAGTTTCATACCATAATCACCAAGTGCTTCAGGCACAAGCATTTTCTTAATATCCTTATAGCTCCAGCGTTTTTTTGGGTCTGTCTGCAGGAGGCCCTCCACAAAAGGAGTAAGAGTATCCGGCATATCATCAGGGGCTTTGATTCCACCCTTGAGCTTGGCCACTGCCAGCTCCTTTTCCTTGCGGAGAAATGCTTTCTCACCATACCAGAGACAGAGTATGGTCATACCGAGAGAATAGAAATCAGCGGCATGTGTTATCTCGAACAGGTCCTGTCCGTCCAGACGTGCGACAACGTTTTTCGGGTCATAAAGCTCCGGAGCGGCATAGATAGGTGTCCTGGTCTGCTTGGTGACCACCTTGCCTCCGGATGTGATATCTGCAATTCCGAAATCACATATCACAGTGTCCCAGCTGGATTCATCAGTGACAAGCAGATTTGCCGGTTTGATATCCTTATGGATGATATGCACCTTATGTATAGCATCGAGAGCCATTGCCGTCTTGACCACGATATGTATGATATCCAGATCCTTGCCCCTGAAATCATAGTCTGCCACAGAGCCGTGAGGATAATATGGCATAATCTCGTACGCTCTTCCGTCCCTGGTGCCGTTTGAAAGGACCTCAGCAATGAGGCCTTTCCCATCCAGTTTATGCAAGACCTTGTTTACCTCTTCGTTCGGCCCGAAACCAGGCTTGTACAGCCTCATAGCACACTGTTTTCCGCCATATTGAGTCAACAGTATGTCAGCCTGTGAACCGGAACAGATCACTTTTCCGGACACACTTTGCGAAAGCACAGGTATCTTCGGAGTCGGTTGGATTTTCAAGGCTGCAGAGGCACTTTGCGGTGCCACGGCAGTACCTTGAGGAGCGACTGCGGTGCCTTGAGGAGCTACCAGCGTACCTTGAATGTCGTCAGAAACCGTTTTCATTTGTACGTCGTATATATTGTTTCTTTGTCTTCGTAAATCCAACGTCCGCCAAGTTGCGGTTTAGTGCATTCCGACGGCTTTGAGTGCGTACATCCGCAGTAATTGCACACCCATCCGACCTTCTCTCTGGTAACGCTTCTGACATTCACAGCCACTTTTCGGGCCGAATAGAATATCATCTGTTCCTTAGGGGTACTCCCTGGTGGAGGAAGCATCCTGCCAAGCCGCTCATTCAGGCTGTTTACCAGCTTCTTCTGTTCTGCCTTAAGGATCCCTGATTCTTCCGGTGACGCGGAGGCTATCACCTCTTCCATTGCCGACAACTTATCGGCAATGGCGTCGCATTCCCGAAATAGCGGATCAGCTTTGGCTTTTTCCACTGCCTTGACCGCCGCTCTGGTGAGAGGAGCGTTGCAGCTGCGGCAGAATGCTCGATGATTAAGTGTGCCACACTCAGGGCACCGCACTCCTCCGACCGGCATACCGCATTCCGGGCATTCGTTTTCGCCTGGCAGAAGTGAAGTGCCGCAGAAAGTGCAGTCGGAAGTTAGTCTTGCTCCGCAGTGAGGACATATCTCATCATCGGCTGTTACAGCTCTGCTGCAATAAGGGCACTTCACCCCAGTATCCGCGATTTTCGCCGATGTGTCCTGCGCCACTGCCTCACGGACGCGTACATTGGTATTTGATATGTTGGTCATCAGTTTACCTGTCTGGTAGTGGTTTCTTCTTCCGTGTCGTGGAGATCAATTGGCCTGTGACAATGTAGGCAATGCAGGTGATCCACTGTCGAACGAACACGGAAAGTGTCAATGTATTTGTTGGTTTTGGTATGAATGGTCGTCTCCTTGACATGTTCATAGCCGTATCCTGCAGGACGATCATATTCACGAACATCGCGTCCGACTTCCACTTTCTCCGAACGCGCGTAGTCTTTTGATGACCAGTTTCCTTTCGTTGTGCCGTCATAGCTAAGGCCGAGCTTGTGGCAGTATGGACAGCGATTGAAGTCTATCTCAATCTTGACGTATGACTTTATACCGAACCCTGCGAACAGGATCCAGAATATATATCCCCAACTGTCCACTCCAAGAAATGCAGCAAACAGTATGAAATATATTGCCGCGAGGATGAAAGCCAGGAATTTGACCATTCCGTTCGACAGGAAAGGAATACGCCACACCGTCCTGACGGCAAGCCAAGGGACAGCGAAAGCCAGCACGAGAAACAAAAGTATGCCGCTAAGAATCAGTTGGACCAGTCTTCCGACCTTGTCAGACATCATTATGACAGGGTGATATCTATAGAATACTCCATCATTGTAGAGGATGTGTCTGGCTCTGTGGCTGGACAGGAAATCAATAGGTCCGCCAAGTCTGTAAAGGGCCTTGGACCACCATTTCTCGCAATCCTCGTATTTCTTGTCTCCGACAAACGGCTTGAAATGTCTAATAGGAAAATATACTGCAACATCCTGCTTTGCAGCGTATTCTATAGCCGGATCCTCGGTCCACTCCTCACTTGCTGTCGTCTTGTACAGATAGAGCAGTGAATTCGGCTGGTCCTTCACATCTGTCACCATTTCTCCATTCTTTCCCTTTACGCCTATGGCCATCTCCGGGACCTCCATAAAAGCTCTGGAACCGTTCGGGAGAAGGACAAGCCAGGCATCGGCCCGTGGAGTATAGTTGTCTCTGAAAAAGTGCGGAGCGAACTTCTTGTTTCCAATATATCTGTGCACGAAGCCCTGCACTGTGATCTCGGTCCCCTTCCTGACATTCCTGTTCTCAATGATGTTGTCCTGATCATCGATCAGAGCCGCCTTCCTGTCGAACCTGAGCCGCCCTTTTTTCTCCAGCATCGCGGCTTTCTTGTTCCCAATCTGGCTGTAATCTATCAGATCGGTGAAATTTGTAGTCTGGCATGAAACAAGGAGAGCCGATGCCAAAATCAGAAGAATATTAATATGTTTCATAATTCTTTTAAAGTAGTCCATATCGAATCCAGATCCTGAACAGCTTTCTTTGTGAGATGGTACTTAGCCATTGGAGTGTGCCGTCTTGAGTTCTTTGAGATGCCTTATTTATTTATTTGCACAAAGTTACCAATTTTGGTAAAAATACAAAATAATAAATGATTTAGTTTCCTCCGCATATGAAAGGACGTAATAGCCGATAGTTATCGTAAATTATGAATTATGGCTGAAAAGCCAGCTTTACGCCGCACGAAAACTTAAATGGATAGGCGGCTTAAGTCTATCTGAACGTGGGACAGACAGTTGAGTTTCAGTTACGATTCGCAAAATTGGGGAGTAAACCGCCCCACCCACTTGCAATTCGTAAATATAGACTTGCATTTGGTCAAATGACACACAAGCAGTACCATCTATGCAATCTTTGCGGGCACGGTAACAAAAGAGATGAACGATTCTTCCGCAACGTGCTTATGGGAGAAGTACCCAAGAAAGTACCCAAGAAAAGAGCTTGAGTACCCAAGATAATTTGCCGGTAAAATTTATTAATTTTGCTACAGATAAAACACAAAGCAATTGAATTATGAAAAAACTTCTGATCCCAATCATGTCTTTAATGATGCTTTCCGCAGCATCGGTACAGGCACAGCAGCAGAGAAACGCTACTATTCCATCGAACTCACAGGCAAAGGAGGACTTCCAGCCTAATCTAACCAATCAGCCGGGCAAGCAGTACCCAATGGTAAACTCAGAGGGTGCAGTACGTGTACAGCTCAGGGCTCCGGGCGCAACATCGGTCCAGATTGACCTGGGTGGACGCTATGAAATGACCAAGGACGAGAACGGCGTATGGACCGGCACTACACGCCCTCAGGACGTTGGTTTCCACTATTACCAGATCATTGTGGACGGAACTGCCATGCCTGATCCTGGTACCGTGTCATTCTTCGGTGCAGGCCGATGGGGAAGCGGTATTGAGATTCCGTCAGAAGATATGGATTTCTGGCAGGTCAAGGATGTTCCGCAGGGCTCTATCGTAGAGAAGTATTACTGGTCAAAGGCTACTGAAAGCATGCGTCACTGCTATGTATATCTGCCTAATGAGTATGACAAAAATCCTAACAAGAAGTACCCAGTGCTCTACCTGCAGCATGGCAATGCCGAGAATGAGTACGGATGGGCCGTTCAGGGTCATACCGGCCAGATTATGGACAACCTGATTGCCCAGAAGAAGGCAGTTCCATTCATCATTGTCATGGACTACGGTCAGGGCCAGAACATACATCTGAAGGGCCAGTATGCTCCTGCCGAGGGTGCTGCCACAAACGATGCCTTCCAGGTGGTTCTCATGAATGACATCATCCCTATGGTTGAGAAGGAGTTCCGTGTTTATACCGATGCTGCACACCGTGCTATGGCCGGTCTTTCAATGGGTGGCGGCCAGACAAGCCGCATAGCTCTTGCCAACCCTACCAAGTTCGCATACATCGGCATGTTCAGCGGCGGCAGCATGACTCCAGAAGCCGTTCAGGGCGCAAAGGGTCTGAAGGAGACAGCCAAGCTGGTTTTCATGAGCCAGGGAAGCAAGGAGAACCGCGGTGTAGTTGAGGGTGCCGAGGCTCTGAACAAGATTGGCGTAAAGGCCGTAAGCTACATTTCAGAGGGCACAGCCCATGAGTGGCACACATGGCGTCGCAGCCTCTATGAATTTGCACAGCTGATATTCAAATAAGCATATAAGAATCAACCGTATGAACTCTGTTCCAAAAAGGCTATCTGTAATTGCAATTCTGTTGTTGATTGCCACAAGTTCATGTTTATGTGCTACTCATAACGTATTGAGTGATGCATGGCAATTCATTCAGCAAGATATAACGCTTGAGCAGACGCACTCTGTGAAAGGTTGGAGAACCGTCATTTTGCCCCATGACTGGAGCATTGAGGGAGAATTCTGTCAGGATAACCCGATGGAACAGGGTGGCTGGCTGCCGGCAGGCATCGGCTGGTATGTCCAGGAGTTCAAGTACAAGCCAGACAAGGATAGGCCGCGTGTATTCCTGGAATTTGACGGTGTTATGTCACATAGCACCGTCTATGTGAATGACCATGAGGTCGGGTATCGTCCCAGCGGATATGCCAGTTTCTGCTATGATGTATCGGACTTCATAGTCAAGGGTAAGAACCGCATCGCCGTGAAGGTTGACAACAGCGTGCAGCCGGCATCGCGCTGGTACACCGGATGCGGTATCAACCAGAATGTCAGGCTGGTGGAAAGAAATGAGGTTTACATTCCCTATCAGGGCGTATATACCTACACAAAGGATGGCTTCCAGTACGTACAGGTTGAGATATGCAACGTTTCTGACAAACAGAAAATTGTGACACTTTCCGCAGACCTGGAAAGCAGAAAGGCCGATGCCAAGGTCCTGCTGGAACCACATAGCCGGAGTACGGAAGAGATCAGGATTCCGGTTGATGGCTTGGGCAGGTGGAGTCCGGACGATGCCATTCGCCATGCTCTTCAGGTTAAGCTGATGCAAGACAGCCAGACCGTTCAGGATGAACGCATTTTTGTAGGAATCAGGGACATACGCTATGACAACCAGACCGGTTTCTGGCTGAATGGGCAGAACATGAAGATGTACGGCGTGTGCCTGCACAGCGATGCCGGCGCACTGGGCGGAGTCTTTGATTATGGAGTCTGGGCAGGCCGTCTTGATAAGCTGAAGGAGATTGGAGCCAATGCCATAAGGTTTGCCCATAACCCGCCGTCAAAGGACCTGCTTGACCTGTGTGACAAAATGGGATTCCTGGTTATGGTTGAGTCATTTGACACTTGGGAGGCTGCAAAACCACATGCTGAAAAGGGTTACAACCTTCATTTCAATGAGTGGTGGAAACAGGATACTGAGGATATGGTAAAGAACGCCAGGAACCACCCTTGTGTTGTAATCTACAGCGTTGGAAATGAAATCAGGGACAATCTGAACAATGAAGACGGATTTAGCAAATACCGCCAGCAGCAGGACCTGATTCATGAATTGGACCCTACCCGCCCCGTTACCATGGCTCTTTTCCGCCCTAATTCGTCGGGCGTTTATAGGAACGGATTTGCGGAGATGATGGATGTTACAGGCCAGAACTACCGCATTGATGAACTGAAGGCCTACCACGAGGCGCATCCAGAGAAGGTAATCATTGGAACAGAGAACACCCATGACCGGGAATCATGGCTGATGCTGCGTGATGACCCGTCACTGTGCGGACAGTTCCTGTGGACCGGCGTTGAGTATCTGGGTGAAGCTGAGTGGCCGCAGGTTTCATGGAACACTGCCCTGCTTGACATAACCGGACAGATCAAGCCGTTGGGACTGCAGCGTCAGAGCTGGTGGTCAAAGGAACCCATGGTAGCATTTGCCCGCCGTGAAGGTCAGGAACTGGTTCTTGACTGGACTCCAGCCGAACCCGGAAAGGGCAAGCAGTACGTTGAAGTCTATTCAAACTGCCAGGAGGTTGAGCTGTTCCTGAACGGCCGCTCACTTGGCCGCAAGACCATGGACTCCGATGCAAGACCGGCCGTTTACAATATTGATTTTGAGCCGGGTACATTGCTTGCAAAAGGATACAACTATGGTATTATTGAGGCATACTGGGAGTCTAAGACTGCAGGTGAACCATACGCCCTGAAACTGGAATATGAGGGATACGGTATTTACAGGGCATACGTTGTTGACAAGGATGGAACAGTCTGCCCTAATGCCAATGTTCCGGTTACTTTCTCAGACAGTTTCCGTGCAACAGACAATGGCAATCCCAATGACCATACAAACCACCAGAGCCTGACCCGGGAGACATGGCATGGCAGTTGCATCGGAATTATCAAGAGTAATAAGGATATTGAGAATTATGTCTTTTCTGCCTCTGCACCAGGGCTGAAGCCAACGAACAGCGCCAATGACCACACATCGGCCGTTAAAGATAAATGGGTCAGGGCAAACCGTGCCGGATGGATGCAGAATATGGCACAGCAGAGCATCAGGCAGAATGACCTTGAAATGAAGTTCTCTTACCAGATATTCGGAGAGAAGCCTGAGGGCGGCCGAAGCATGTACATATCGATGCATGGCGGAGGCAATACCGCACACAGTGTCAATGACAGCCAGTGGGAGAACCAGAAGCGTCTGTACCAGCCCCATGAGGGTGTCTATGTATGTCCGCGTGCCCCGTGGGATGACTGGGACATGTGGTTCAAGGCCCCTATTGACAACATGTTGGAAGAACTCATCCAGACCATGGTCAGTGAGCTTGACGTGAATCCAAACCGGGTCTATCTGATGGGGTATTCAGCAGGCGGTGACGGCGTGTGGAGACTGGCCCCAAGGCTTGCCGACCACTTTGCAGCTGCAGCCATGATGGCTGGCCACCCAGGTGACGTGCATCTTGAGAACGTGCGCAATTTGCCTTTCACCATCTGGGTGGGCGGACAGGATGACGCCTACAACCGCAACAGAGAGGTTGCAGCACGCGGTCTTGAACTGGATTCGCTGCAGGCTACTGACCCCGCTGGATATATTCATGAAACACATGTGCTGGCAGACAAGCCTCACTGGATGGATCTTGAAGATGCAGCGGCCGTCAAATGGATGTCGCAGTTTGAGCGCAATCCCTACCCTGACCGCATTGTGTGGCGTCAGGAAGAGGTCACCAGGGAGCATTTCTATTGGCTGAGCGTTCCATCAGATGAAATTGAGCGTGGCAAGACCATTATTATCAGCCACAAGGGAAACACATTCTATCTGGAACGCTGTGACTATTCACACTTCTACCTATATTATAATGACAAGATGATAGACCCATCAAAGCCTGTCAAGGTAAGATACAAAGGCCGCAACCTGAAGAAACATATTCATGACACCATCAAGATTGAAGATCTGAACAACCGTGGTGACATCAACTACACATTCGACCGCCAGTGCAAAATCTGGCTCTATTAAAATTACAGAAAAGCATTATGACCGATGCTTTTCTTTTGAAATACATTTTTTTGCCACATTTTACTTATAAGTGAAATATTATTCTTATCTTTGCGATATAGATAACATGATCAGAGGGTATTTAAAGTTGCAGATAATAAAAGTGAAACTACTAACAACCCAGAGCAATGAAAACCATCAACGACAAATTCCAGCAGATACTCTCCAGTGTACCTCAAGACATCATTACAGAAATTGATCTATCCTTTGCCATTGCTACAGAGATTGAATTCCTCATGCGTAAGAGAGGACTCACAAAGAAACAGTTTGCCGATGCCCTTGGCAAAAGGCCAAGCGAGATAACAAAATGGCTAAGTGGACAGCACAACTTCACCATTCGCACCATAGCTATGCTATCGAATTTCTTTGGCACCCCCATCATTCGTACAGAAACACGGACCTATACCTTTTCTGAAGACGAAAACACCACAATGGTAGCCGAAAATTCTTCCTTAATGAAGGACACAGAGAAAATCAGTTTGGAATGAGAACGCGTCGACTGCGCAGAAGGGCATTGTCATGGATCTGGTCAGTATAGAAAAGAAGGTCCCAGTGATGCAGACAGTCCGGGTTTACGCCAAGGCTGGAGAAGACCGGGTTGCTGCGGTTCCAGTCGCGGAAAGTCTGGTTGTTACTCATGTCAGCAATCAGCACATGGTTCAGGGTGTCAAGAGTGATGGTGCCGGTTCCTGATTCGAAAGTGAAGCTGGCAGGAGTGGCATCGGTCTTCCAGTTCACGGGGTTGATGCATGTAGCGGCCCCTTCTGTTACCAACGGTCAGGCAGCATCGGGACTGATGTCAGTATTGAACGGCACTGCAGCCTGAGTATCAGAATCACTTTCTGCGGCCTTTTCATGCGGGTGGATAAGATCCTGTTTACTAAGCCTATACCCAAGGATATATGCGGCAGCAAGCCTTGAGTACTGCTCATCGGTCATGTGCTTCAGCAAATCAACGGCCAGCATGGCGCCCTGGCTGAATCCGGCAATTACAAAGCGTCGGCCCCCATTCTGGTGCTCCATGTAATAGTCAAAAGCGGAAAATACCTCATCTTTAACATGGTTATACTCTTGTAACATCTGCTCTTTTTCAAGCATGAACGCTTCAAACGTCAACTGGTGGTAGTATGGAGAAATGAAGTTGAAGTCCGTGTGGAACATCTGGCTTTCAACAAAAGCGGCCTCGTCTGTCAGATATTTCAGGTCATCATCAGTCAGCCGGGCAGTGTACAAAACTTGTCCGTCATTGTCACGTGCACTTACAACCTCAGTTGACAGAAGGTAGAAGACGTCGGTCTTACTCTCATCAAACGGGGCCGATGGAACGTACCACGATGCCTGTCCAGCCCACTGGGACTCAGTACTGTCCTTTGCGCATGAGACGGCACAGAGTAATGCCAGCGCAATTATCAGTTTATGAAAGATATATGTTCCTATTCTCATAATTTTCAAAGTGTCAAAGTGTCAAAGTGTCATCCAATTCAGCCATATCAAAACGATCCATCTTCTTTCCACTTCTGGCCTCATTGATGGCATCAAATGTAATGCAAAACTTTGAATGAGCAGTTTATTCGTCAACAAAAAAAGAGACTCAAACCCAGACAATTGATGGCTCAATTTGTAAATTTTGTACATTTGTATTTCAAAACATTAAAAATGCAACGCGCTATGAAAGCAAAGCTTGTCTTCAGAACTCTTGCCGCATGGATCATGACCATGTTGGGACTGTCAGCATGTGATTCTGACATTTTTGAAGGAGAGGAAATGTACGGATGTCCGTCTGCAGATTATGACGTTACCATCAAGGTCACCGATGAAGACGGGAATCCAATCAAGGGAATAAAGGTCCACAGAGGTTATGAAGATGAGAATGCACCGTCACTGAAGACCGATGAGAACGGAATCTTCAACTCATCAATCAACGCTGGCCCATCACTTTCCTACATTCTTGAAGACGTTGACGGAGACAACAACGGTGGAACTTTCAAGAGCGATACCCTGAAGATACAGGACTTCAAACTAGTCCAGACCAAGAAGGGCAAAGGATGGTATGAGGGCCGGTTCGATGCATCTGCAGAAGTCACTCTCAAAAAAGAGAAATAATGTCAGAACTCTCTCTTATTCAGCGAATATCGCTTGAGATGCATCGCAGCATGTATCTCAAGGCCGCAAAAGAGCACCCACTCCGTGAAGTTTTCTGGGAGTGTACCCTGAAATGTAACCTTAGATGCCGCCACTGCGGCAGTGACTGCAAGGCAGAATCAAAGACTCCGGACATGCCTGCCGCAGACTTCCTGAAGGTTCTTGACAACATCTCTTCGCACACTGATCCCCACAAGGTAATGATTGTGATAACGGGCGGAGAACCACTCATGAGACCGGACCTTGAAGCATGCGGTCGTGAAATCTACAGAAAAGGTTTCCCCTGGGGAATGGTCACCAACGGCTATGCGCTGACACCGGAACGTTTTGAAAGGCTCAAGACAGCCGGACTCAGGTCTGTCACAATCAGTCTTGACGGACTGATGGAAAGCCATGACTGGATGCGCGGTAAAAAGGGCAGTTTTGAGAAGGCATCGGCTGCCATACGGATGGTAACACAGAGCGGCCTGGTGAATGATGTCGTGACATGTGTAAACAAAAGGAATATATGCCAACTGTCAACAATACGTTCCTACCTTATTGGATGTGGGGTATCAGACTGGCGCATCTTTACTGTGTTCCCGCAAGGAAGGGCAAAGAATGACCCGGACATGAACCTTTCTGCTGCGGACATACGCAACGTCATGGAGTTCATCAGGGAAACAAGAAAACAGGGCATAATTAACTGCAGTTTTGCATGCGAGGGGTTCCTGGGCAAATATGAGGGAGTAGTCCGTGACCGATTCTTTACCTGCAACGCAGGAATTTTCACGGCATCGGTCCTTGCTGACGGATCCATTTCTGCCTGTCCCAGCATACGTGCAGACTATCATCAGGGCAATATCTACAAAGATGATTTCTGGTCTGTATGGCAGGACAGGTACAACCTGTACCGCGACCGTTCGTGGATGTGCAAGGACGAATGTGCAGACTGCAGGTATTTCAGATACTGCCATGGCAACGGCATGCACCTCAGAGACTCTGAGGGCAAGTTGATTCACTGCCTCCTCAACTCCACCAAAGAAGCAGAAACAGCCAAGGCCAACCTTGGTCTCTGAGTCCTGATTCAGAATACCTGGGTACTCAGAATCTTTATGTCTTCACACGGACGGTCTCCGCGCTGTGTCTTGGTGGACTGAATCTTCTCGACAACGTCAAGTCCTTCAACGACTTCACCGAACACAGTGTACTGGCCGTCAAGATGCGGTGTACCACCTACTGTGGTGTAAGCCTCTTTCTGGGCATCGGTCAGGCCCTTGTTCGGCATAGACTGGAACCTGGCATAGGTCTGCGCCTGAAGTTCGTTCTGCAGCGCCATCAGTCCGTCCTGGTCACGATTCCTGCGCATCTGCATTATTTCACTGCGACGCTCTGCCACCAGCTGGTTAAAGATGGCCTGCTGAGCCTGCATATCCATCTGCTTGGCAAGCTGTCCAAGCTGACCCTGATTGTAAATCTGTCCCCAGACAATATAGAACTGGCTACCGCTTGAGCGACGTTCAGGATTCACCTCATCACCCTGACGGGCTGCTGCCAGAGCACCTCTTTTATGTATGAATTCCGGCTTGATCTCAGCATCAATATTATACCCCGGACCACCAGTACCATACTGTGCACCAGGCACGGCATTACGGCTTTCGGGATCACCCGTCTGAATCATGAAGTCCTTAATCACGCGGTGGAAGAGCACATTGTCGTAGAAGCCTTCCTGCGCTAGCTTAATGAAATTGTCACGATGCAGAGGTGTCTCATCATAGAGGCGAACTGTGATGTCGCCAAGTGTAGTTGATATTTTTACGCTACTCATATTATTCTGTTTCTGATTATTCACGCAAAGATACCTAAAAAAACAGAAGCACAGAATGCTGCCAGACGCAAATTACCAGGTCCTGACAACGATTCAAAGCTTCAGATTACCCTGACGTATCATCTTCTCCTGGTTTTGTACGGGAACCACGCTCCTGATGGCCTCAATAACAATGTTAAGCATGCGCTCATGCACATAATCCTTTCTGATGACAAGTGAAACCGTGCGGCCAACCTCAGGATTCACTATGGGACGCAGGTTCTTCTGCATGCTGTACAGAATAAGATTCTGATGCAGTTCCGGCACAATGGTCATTCCGCCAATCTCATTGACAATATAGATAAGCGTTCCGGCCCTGCCTCCCTCATACATACGGTCATACACGAACCTTTCACCCGGCTTCAGCATTGACCGGTCAAACTGCCTGAGTCCATCCTTCATGATCCATACCGGGTGATCAAGAATCCTGGTAGATTCCAGTTCCTCCTTCACGTACAGAGGATTGTCAGGTGACACATAGGCCATGAACCTTTCATGGAACAGTGGTATTTCAAGCAGGTCAGGATCATTGACCGGTGACACCATGATGCCCATGTCAATCTCGGCCTTCTTCAGGCGCTCGACAATAGTTTCAGACAGCATCTCCTCAATTATGGGATTTATTGACGGATACTTTGAGAGCAGAAACTTGAAGATGCCCGGTGTAAGTACGGCAGCCACGGTAGATATGACCGCCATCTTCAGTTCACCAGATGCGAGCATCTTCTCTGACAGTGTCAGTTCCGTCAGCTGCCTTGTGTTGAACACCACCACTTTAGCCTTGTCAATGACCTTCCGACCCATCAGGGTGGCGGTTACTGGGTGACTTTCACGGTCAAATATTATCACGTCAAGTTCTTCTTCAAGTTTCTTTATCATCAGGCTCAGGGTTGGTTGTGTAACCCCGCAGGCATCGGCCGCCTTTCCAAAATGGCCGTACCTGTCAACCGCAATGATGTATTCAAACTGCTGCAATGTCATGAATAGTAGCGTAATAAGTAGGTTCTGATTGATTTTATCAATGCAAAGATAGAAATTATTGTATTGGTTTATCATAACCACCGCAATACTTTTGCGGCCGGATTTAAACCGAAGACAAAAAACATGAGATTGAAAATTGTATTCCGATTCATAGGAATATCGCTGCTGATGATTTCCGGTCTGATGCTTGCAACCTGCCTTCTTTCACTGAAAGGCGGGGCCGATGCCAGCACCAGACCACTTTTTTACTCTATGCTGATTACTGCCGTGGCAGGACTCTGCCCGTTGCTGTTCATAAAGCACTCAACCTACATAACCGTCAAGGAGAGATACGCCATAACCTCAGGCTCATGGATTTCAGTCTGTCTGTTTGGCATGCTTCCGTTCCTGATGTACGGCCACGGATTCACACTGACCGATGCGCTGTTTGAAAGCGTATCGGGCTTCACAACAACCGGTGCATCTATCCTGAATGACATTGAAGCGCTCCCCGCAGGTCTGTTGCTGTGGCGCACGGTCACTGCCTGGATAGGCGGCATAGGTATAGTCACGCTCTTCTCACTCATGATTCCGCGCAGCCACAACGGAAAATCGGCCCTATCAGGAGCAGAGATGTCAGACCTGACACGCAGCCAGACCATGATGCGCGGCAACGGCTTCATCAGATCAGTGCTGACGGTATATATATCATTGACAGCATCGTGCTTCATATTGCTGCTGTGCACAGGAATGCAGTGGTTCGATGCCCTGACCAACGCCATGTCAACCTGCAGCACATGCGGATTCTGCGTAAGGAATGCCAGCATAGCCTTCTATGACAATGCCGCTGCCGAACTGATCATAGTACTGTTCATGGTACTGTCCGGAATCAGCTTTGTAGGATTGTACACGGCAGTTTTCAAGAAAGGATTCAGGCAGTTCATGCACTCGCACATACTCAGGACATACCTTCTGATACTGGCTGCCGGCACAGTCATCATGTCTGTTGACCTTACGCTGCGTGGCGGCTATCCAACGTACATGAGAGCACTGCGCGATGCCCTGTTCCAGATGTGCTCCATAACGACCACAACCGGCTTTGCCACGGCCGACACCACCCTGTGGCCTACAGTCAGCACCATCGTCATCATCGGGGCATCGCTCATCTGCGGATGTGCCGGATCCACATCGGGCGGAATAAAGGTTGACAGGATTGTCATCCTGTGGAAACGGTTCCGCATAAACGTACAGTCATTCATTCATCCGCGCTGGATTCAGGCCATATGGCTTGACGGCCAGGTGGTGAAGAAAGCGAGAATAGCCAACGCCATGTCATTCGTGCGCATCTACCTTTTAATAGTCTTTGTGGGGGCAGTCTTCAATGCCGTGGCAGGACTTGACCTGATGACCAGCATATCGGCAGCCATTGCCTGCACCGGCAACGTGGGACCGGGCTTTGGACTTGTCGGATCATTCAGCAACTACGCCAGTTTCTCTGACCCTCTGAAATACGGCAGCATGATCATGATGCTGGCAGGCCGACTTGAAATCACCCCGCTGCTCTTCCTTGCCATAGACATTACGTCCAACAGGAACTTTCACTATTTTTGCAGAAGATTTGGAAAGAACCCCCGCACATGAAAATTGTAATACTTGACGGATTCTCTGCCGTACGCAACGACCTTGACTGGAGTCTGCTTGAAGAGTTCGGAACTGTCATTGCCTACGACCGCACGCGTCCGGAGCAGACATTAGGCCGATGCCTCGGCGCTGAGATTGTACTCACGAACAAGGTCATTCTTGATGCCCAGACCATAAAGGCGCTGCCTGGACTCAGATACATAGGAGTACTTGCAACAGGATACAACGTGGTTGACCTTGAGGCAGCCACCAGCTGCGGAGTCACAGTGACCAACATACCAGCATACAGTACAGAGAGCGTTGCGCAGCTTATCTTTGCCCATCTTCTGAATGTAGTGAACCGCGTTGACTACTACGCCGTGCAGAACCGCAGCGGGCGCTGGGGCAGAGAGCCGGACATGTGCTATCTGGACCACTCGCCGTTTGAGCTCTGCGGCAAGCAGATTGCCTTTGTAGGCGTGGGCAGCATAGCCACTGCCGCAATCAGGATTGCCCAAGCATTCGGCATGAAGACCGTAGCCGTAACATCAAGAAGCCAGCAGTCACTGCCGGCAGGCGTTACTCGCATGTCACAGCAGGAAGCCTTCAGCACCAGTCAGGTCATAGCCCTGACCTGTCCTCTCCGAGACAGCAACCACCACATGATAAACCATCAGACCCTGTCACTGATGCGTCCTGACACCATACTCATAAACACCAGTCGCGGTCCCCTTGTCAACGACCTTGACGTGGCACAGGCGCTTCATAACGGCAAGCTTGCCGCATACTGTGCAGACGTGGTAACAAAAGAGCCTCCAGTTGACGGCAACCCGCTCTTTGACGAGCCGCACTGCTACACCACCCCGCACATTGCATGGGCAACGTTCGATGCACGCAGCCGGCTTGTCAGCATCTGTCGTGACAACCTGAAGGCCTTCCTTAACGGCACACCACAGAACGTGGTGAACCGTTAAGCATTTTTCTACTTTCTGGAATTGGAGTAGCCGCACTTAGGACAGACTCCCTTTTCATTGAGAGCTATGCCACAGAGCGGGCATCGGTCAATAGTTCCGCAGACATCAAATTCCTGCGATGCAGAATTTGCTCCGCTGGTGAACGTCAGTTTAGAAATGTTCAGCTTGTCCTTGAGCAAGTCATAGACAATCTTGATCATGCCCTCTACGGTCATGGTCTCCTTGGTCACCACAAGGCGCGAATCCGGATACGCCGTAGCCAGATCTGTCTTGAAAGCGGCACCCTTCATCGTATTCTGCGGATGTCCCTTCCTGATTCCCTGCCTGTCATACACTTCCAGAATTGCCGGCAGCAGAGGGTCATCTTCCCTTAGAATCAGAGCATGGTCAAAGTTCCTGAGCACGTCCCAGGCCACCTTCTTGATTTCGTTGCAAGGGAATACCATGTTTACACCGGGATTGACGCTGTCCTCAACCTCAATTGTCAGAATACCGGTGTGGCCGTGCAGGTACTGAGCCTCACCCTTGAATCCGTAGAACCTGTGCGCGTACTGCAGATCAAGTGTTGTAATACTTTTCATAGTGCATATTTTTGAACGAAGCCCACAAACTCTCCAGAGCTTCATTGGAGGTGACGGCAAAACTGCGCAACTGCAACGAAGAACCGTTCCCATAAGATACAATTCAGGCAGTACCTTGTGATTTGTTTTACAGAATGGGACAAAAGAATCTTAACGACGGAATAGACTAGCGCAAATTAGCGTAATTTTGAACGGATTATTAATATTAGAAGGTGAATATGAAAGCAGCAACAGTCCTGACTGCAATTGCAGCAATGTTGACAGCATCGGCAAGCATGACTTCATGCAAGAAGCCAGATACTACATACCGTGTTGATTATCTGTTTGACAACACATACATGGAGAGTGATTTCCTGAACGTTTACGACAATTACAAATGGAGGTCAAGCCATCATAAGCTTGATACCATCTACGTTGATTCCATGAGGTACGAATACGCATCTGGCTACGTTGAGGATTATGTAAAGAACGACGTTCCTTACCTGGTGGTTGACGTCATGGGATACCGCGAGCACGGAGGCGTCTTCAAGCTTGATACCGTTTTCCACATAACGCCCGGTGAATACAACCATTTCATGATTACACCTGAAATGATCTGGCTGGATTCAGTCGGTGACACTGTTCCAACAAGAAAATCAAGGCCATAACCATATAATTAAATCTGGCCCTGGCTGGACAAAAAAAAGAGTGATTCATTGAATCACTCTCTAGGGTGCCCGGTGGGACTCGAACCCACGACATTCAGAACCACAATCTGACGCTC
>JAKSIY010000034.1 GCA_024398535.1 Bacteroidaceae bacterium | reverse complement strand
ACCGTCCATATTGAAGAAGTCAAAAGCGATGCCATACACCAGCATTGAGAGGCCCAGCAGCCACCAGTGGGCACCTGGATCACCCAAGCCAAGGAAGGTAAACCTGAGACACCACGCTGCAACAGCAATCAGCACCACCCTCTTGATACCATACTTCTTCATGAAGAATGGCACCAGAAGGAAACAGCAGGCCTCAGCAATCTGGGCAACAGACAGAAGCAGCATGGAGTTCTTTATAAGGACGGAATCCGCAAATTCCGGAATTGTCCTGAAACTCTCCATGTATGGGGAATCATACGCATTCTTTACCTGCAGGCATACGGATATAAGCATGCTGAAAAGGAAATAGGTGGCCATCTCCTTTCTACGCAACAGGCTGAATGCCCCAAAGCCAAGTTTCCTTGAGAGGCTGACCGCCCTTTCCCTGGCAACGGGACACTCCGGCAGAACAAATGTCCATCCGCACAGCAGCAGGCTCATGACAGCAGTCTGTATGAACTGGAAACCGGAAGTCTTGATTCCAAGGAAATTCACAATCCACATTGAGAAGACGAATCCTACCGTTCCCCATGTCCTGATTGGAGGAAAATATTCAACAGAATCCATTCCATTCCTGGCCAGAAGCGTAAAAATCACGGAGTTTGACAGAGATATGGTAGGCATGAAGAAACCTATTCCAAGACAGTACAGCACAAAAAGCGGCATAAAATCATGACAACCGCTCAACGCGGTGATTCCCAGCACAGTCATGAACAGAGCAGAGATTACATGACAGGCACCCAGCAGACGCTGCGGCTGGATCCATCTGTCCGCCACGGAACCAACCAGTGCCGGCATGAAGAGTGAGATTGCACCCTGTGCAGCAAAGAACCAGCCTATCCTGCCCCCAAGCCCGATGCTTGCAAGAAACACGCCCAAAGAAGTGAGATATGAACCCCAGACTGCATACTCCAGGAAAGACATCAATGCGAGTTTTGTTTTCATCTGATATTGGTCTTGACTTACATATATAGCAAAAGAGAGTTATCGTCTCGACAACTCCCTTTCAAATTAAAATCTAATACCATGAAAAACACAATGGCAAATTTAAGAATATATTCTACAGAAAGTATCATATTGCTATTAAAAATTAGTTTTTTAACAAATTTTTCACTTAGCAATAATCAATCAACTGAAAGAACCAGTCCCTTCAGGTACTCACCTTCCGGGTGGAATATATTCACTGGATGGTCTGCCGGCTGGTGTAACTGATAAAGAATCTTTACATTACGACCGGCTTGCGCAGCGGCAGTGAAGACTGCCATGCGGAACTGTTCCTTAGTTACTACCTGAGAGCAGGAGAACGTGAACAGCAGGCCACCTTGCCTTATTTTTTCAAACGCCTTCTCATTGAGCCTGCGGTAACCCAGCAGACCTCTCTTCAAGGCGTCCTTGTGTTTTGCAAATGCAGGAGGATCCAGGACTATCAGGTCATATACCCCATCCATCCTGTCCAGATATTTGAAAGCATCCTCAACGAATGCCTCATGACGTGCATCGCCTGGGAAATTGTTCTGCATACCCATGTTGGTCAGTTCTATGGCACGAGCCGAGCTGTCAACAGAGTGGACAAGCTTTGCACCACCTCTCATTGCTGCCAGAGAAAAGCCACCCGTATAGCAGAACATATTCAGCACGGAACGGCCCTTTGAATGCTTCTCAAGCAGGGCGCGGTTCTCACGCTGGTCAATGAACAGACCCGTTTTCTGGCCACTCAGCCAGTCAACAGGAAGCTTGAGTCCGTTTTCAAGAGGAGTATCAGTCTTGCCGTCTCCCATCAGATAACCGTTCTCGCACTCCAGTTCAGCCTTGTACGGAAGCGTCGTCTCTGACTTGTAGTAGATATTGCGGATTGCATCGCCCATTACCTCTGACAGAGCCTTTGCGATATCCATTCTGGACACATGCATGCCCACGGAATGGGCCTGCATTACTGCAGTCTGTCCATAGACGTCAATGACCAGTCCCGGCAGACTGTCACCCTCACCGTGAATGAGCCTGAAGATATTGTGGTCCTTTCTGTCCGTCAGTCCCAGGGTACGGCGCAGTTCGTATGCAGTCCTGATGCGGGCTTTCCAGAATTCAACGTCAATGCTCACGGGAGTGAATGAGAGCACACGCACTGCAATGCTTCCTACCTGAATATGGCCTGTAGCAATCCATTTTCTGTCACTGGTATAGACATCAACCACATCGCCCTCTTCTGGGGATCCGTCAATCGATGCTATTGCACCTGAGAATATCCACGGGTGGAAACGGAGCAAAGACTCCTCCTTACCTTTTTTCAGCCAGACTTTCTTCTGCTGCATACTTCTTAATTATCTGATAGTTACCTTTTCTTTTCAATTCACTGAGATACCTGTATATCTCAAGGCAGGCCCAGGCATCGATCGATGCATACTGCTGCTGTGCGGCTGTCAGCGAGTCTGCCTCCCAGTTGCTAAGCTGCTGAGTCTTTGATATGCGGCGGCCGAACAGCAGTGCGTAGATGCGCTGCAACCCCTTTTCTTGGATTCCGAATGAAGGAACAAATTCCTGAAGCTCCACAAAGCCCTGCGGCCTGACCTCAGAGCGGCCGCTCAGCATATTGAAGTCATCCTTGATTGAGAGACCTATCTTCCTGATGTCCGGATTTGCCAGGAATCCTGCCAGGCACTGCGGAATACCAATCAGATTCAGACGGAACAGATATGCGCAATGAAGGGTTGAAAGCTGGAGCAGCGCCACCTTATTATTAACTCCCTTCTTGAACGATGGCTTTGTCTCTGTATCAAAACCGACCACGCTTTCTGCAGAGAGTTCTGCCACGGCCTCTTCTGCCGCCTGAAGAGTATCAACAACCTTGATTTCACCGTAGAACGAAATCTGCGGCAGACCGGCAATCAGTTTCTTGTCTATGGAATTCTGTATCTCTGTCATCTGGGGAATTAATCTTCAAAGGCATCGGGCTGTGAGAACTGCCTGAATTTTGCTGCGTGTATTGCCCTCAGTGTATTTGCAAGAGTCTGTCCCCAGTATTCAGCAAAACCGTCACGGCAGATTGCAACTGACTGGGTCATTATCTGGTTGTCAGCGCTCTTGAATGACTCCACAAAGTTTTTCAGGGCCTGGTAAATATCGGCAAGATCCTCTGAGATGCACTTGCGTATTGGAGTGTCGCTGTACCTCATCTCCTCAACGAATACCTCAAGATAGTCATCCTGATCAGAGATTATCCTGGCAGTGATCTCACGGATGTAGTCATAATCTGCCTCTGTAACACTCTCCTTGACATCAATGTCCTCATCAATGTCAAATTCCGGAAGCATCGATGCCTTCAGATAGAGCAGCGGGAGCATCTTTGACATCACATCAATGAAATGGTCCTGACTGCAGCTCTCTGAATTCTCAAGGAAAGTGCAGTACTCCGCTGAGACGGTGACCATCTCAACCACGTTCTTGTCAAATATTACTGATGAATCCATATATTGTTTTTCGGAATCGGGTTTCAAAGATAACACTTTATTTGCTAATTTTGCCTTTCAGTACGATTAACAGGACATGAAATCAAAGAAATCAGCATCTGCCCGACAGACCGTGGCAAAAAAGCATATCAATCCTATAACATGGCTCAGTGAGTCCATGAAGAATGACACAATGCATTTCGTTGCAGGAGCATCCATGATTGTGGTTACACTCTTCATGCTCATAGCCTGCATATCATTCCTCTTCAACGGAGGCACAGACCAGAGTGTCCTTGAAGCCGGCGTTGCACAGGGTTCCGAAATAGCAAATTCCACCGGTGTTTCCGGGGCATCGCTCTCAGAGAAGCTCATCAACCACTGGTTCGGACTGCCATCGTTCATCATGTTCGCATTCCTGATAGTGACCGGACTGAACCTTATGAAGCTGACCCACCTGAGACTCCTCAGATGGTTTATCTGCAGTTCATTCCTGATGGTATGGCTTTCCGTTTTCTGTCAGGTTGTACTTGCACCGTTCTTCAGGGCATCATTCATCATCCCCGGCGGATACCACGGCAGAAACATCACAGACCTGCTCAGCGGCCTGATTGGTCTGCCGGGCATCATACTCATCCTTGCCCTGAGCATGCTACTATTCTGCATCTATCTGACCCACAAAACAATAGACTTCATACGCAGTCTCTTCACACACGTCAGCACATCAGTACGTGAGGATCTCTCCGAGCTGAGTCTTCCGTCAATAGGAAGAAAGAAGAAGGACGATGCCGACAGTCAGGATGAAGACGAAGAAGTGCCCGAACCAGTTGAAGAGCACGCCACCCTTCAGCAGCCACAGCAGCCGGCCGAGCAACCGGTGGAACTGCCTGAAGAGACTCTCCGCACCGTTGAGTTCCTCTCACCGGATGAAGACGTTGACTTTGTAGAGAACCTTGACGAGGAGGACATCTTTGAAATCAAGGAAGAGGAGGAAGAGCCATCTGCAGAGGCAGAGACAGAACCGGAAGATAAAGAAGAGATTGACTTTGAGGTTCATGAAGGAGTACAGGAAGAGGCATTTGACGGAAAGATACCGGAACCTTACAACCCACGCCTTGACCTGTCGCACTACAAGTTCCCTCATGCAGACCTTCTCAAGCATTTTGAAGACGTAGGTCCGGTTGCAGACCGTGAAGAGCAGAACGCAAACAAGGAGCGTATCATAAATGTACTCAAGAGTTTCGGCATAGACATCAAGTCAATCAGTGCCACAGTAGGTCCTACCGTCACACTGTATGAGATAACTCCGGCCGAGGGTGTCAGGATTTCAAAGATCCGCAACCTTGAAGATGACATTGCCCTGAGTCTTGCAGCCCTTGGCATCCGAATCATTGCCCCTATCCCAGGCAAGGGAACCATAGGTATTGAAGTTCCGAATGCAAAATCACAGATTGTAGCCATGCAGCCAATCGTGAACAGCAGGAAGTTCGTTGAGAGCAACATGGAACTGCCGGTAGCCCTGGGACGCACCATCACTAATGACATCTTCATGTTTGACCTGGCCAAGATGCCGCACCTGCTTGTTGCCGGTGCAACCGGTCAGGGTAAGTCCGTCGGTCTGAACGCAATCATTACTTCACTCCTGTACAAGAAACATCCTGCAGAGATGAAGCTGGTAATGGTTGACCCTAAGATGGTTGAATTCTCAGTCTATTCACCGATTGAGAAACACTTCCTGGCCAAGATGCCAGAAGAGAAGGAAGCTATCATAACAGACACACAGAAGGTTGTCTATACCCTGAAATCCCTCTGCATTGAGATGGATGCCCGCTATGAGCTGCTCAAGTCTGCCAACGTAAGGGCCATCAAGGAGTACAACGCAATGTTCATTGACCGCAAGCTGAATCCGCTCAAGGGACACAGATACCTGCCATACATCGTGGTAATCATCGATGAGTTCGGTGACCTTATCATGACTGCAGGAAAGGACATAGAGATGCCTATTGCGCGCATCGCACAGAAGGCACGTGCCGTAGGAATCCACATGATCATTGCAACGCAGAGACCTACCACAAGCATCATTACCGGTAACATCAAGGCCAACTTCCCTGCCAGAATTGCCTTCAGGGTAAGTTCCATGATTGACTCACGTACAATCCTTGACAAGCCGGGAGCCAACCAGCTGCTTGGACGCGGTGACATGCTGTTCCTGCAGGGAAGCGACCCAGTCCGCGTACAGTGCGCATTCGTTGACACCCCAGAGGTAAACAACATCTGCAGCTACATCAGCGAACAGCAGGGCTACACTTCCGCCTACGAGCTTCCGGAATATGTCGACGAGAACAGTACAGAGAGTTCCGGCAGTTCCGAGGGACTGAGCAGGTCTGAACTTGACCCGCTCTTTGAAGAGGCCGCGCGCCTGATAGTTGCACACCAGTCTGGCTCCACATCACTGATCCAGAGAAAGTTCTCTATCGGCTACAACCGTGCAGGACGCCTCATGGACCAGCTGGAGCGTGCCGGCATCGTAGGAGCCGCCGAGGGATCAAAGCCACGTCAGGTACTCTGCATGGACGATGTAGAACTTGACTCACGTCTTTCAAACATCTGACAATTATGAAAAAGGTATCACTGTTTCTGACTATGCTGCTGGTCTTCACCGGCATCAGCGCCCAGACCGCCCAGTCAGTACTGGACAAGACAATTACAAAACTTGAATCTGATTTCGGCATTGAAACCAAGGTTCAGATAAAGAACACCACACAGTTTGACATCCTGCCTGCAAATGCTTCGGGCACAATCAGGATGAACGGAGCAATGTACCGTCTTACCCTGCCAGACATGCGCGTATGGTTTGACGGCCAGACCCAATGGGCACTGACCGGAGACGAGGACTTCCAGGAGATATACATCTCAACCCCATCCTCTTCTGAGATAGCCCAGCTCAATCCATTCCAGATGCTTCGTGACAGGAGCAGCTTCAAGGCATCGCAGGTAAAAAGCACAACCTATGACGGAAAGAATGCCCAGGCACTTACCCTGACCGCCACAGGCGCCGCCAACATGGGACTCTCTCAGGTAACAGTCACAATCGATGCCCAGACATTCCGTCCGATGGCCATTGACGTGGAATTCACCAACACCTCAGGCCGCCTGAGCGTAGTCATGACAGACTACCGAACTGGAATTGAGACAAAAGCAAATGACTTCAGATGCCCGCTTTCAGAGTACAAGGAAGCTGACATAATTGATTTAAGATAATATGGAAAAGACCAAATGCCTTATCATCGGCTCCGGACCTGCCGGCTACACTGCAGCCATCTATGCATCCAGGGCAAACCTGTCCCCCATCCTTTATGAAGGCATCCAGCCGGGAGGACAGCTCACGACTACGTCAACAATAGAGAATTTCCCAGGCTATCCTGACGGAACTACAGGCGATGATCTCATGGCAGACCTGCGCACTCAGGCAGAGAGGTTCGGAGCGGAAATCCGCAGTGGAATAGTCACAAAGGTGGACTTCAGTGCATCACCTTATATAATTACAATAGACGACAACGATACTATCCAGGCAGATACAGTCATTATCAGCACTGGAGCATCGGCCAAATATCTGGGACTTGAAGACGAGAAGAAGTTCGCAGGTCGCGGAGTAAGTGCATGTGCAACCTGTGACGGTTTCTTCTACCGGAAGAAGACGGTTGCCGTAGTTGGCGGAGGTGACACAGCCTGTGAAGAGGCCACCTACCTGTCTTCTTTGGCAGAAAAAGTCTTCCTGATTGTACGCAAGGACTATCTGCGCGCCAGCAGCATCATGCAGAAGCGCGTACTTGAGAACCCAAAGATCCAGGTTCTCTTCAACCACAACGTTGAGGGCCTGTACGGAGAGAGAAAGGTTGCAGGAATGCATCTTATAAAGAATCTGGGCCAGCCAGACGAATCACATTATGACGTTGACACAGACGGATTCTTCCTGGCTATTGGCCACAAGCCCAACTCAGACGTCTTCAAGCCATTCCTGAAGACCGATGCCGCCGGTTACATCGTAACCATAGACGGTACTCCGCGTACAGAGATACCGGGAGTATTCGCAGCCGGTGACGTTGCAGACCCGGTTTACAGGCAGGCCATTACAGCAGCAGCAAGCGGATGCAAGGCTGCAATAGAGGCAGAAAGATATTTATCAAATCTTTAACGCAAAAATATTTGGTCAATTAAGGCCAAAATTGTACTTTTGCACCCGATTTAGTCCGTAGAGGTATAAAAAGTGAAGCCATGAAGGTCTTCCACCCCGCGGAGAAACGTATTAAACAGATAATTAAATGTACGTAATTGCAGAAATTCAGGGACAGCAGTTCAAGATTGAGCAGGGCAAGAAGCTGTTCGTACACCACATTCAGAACGTTGAAGCTGGTGCAACTGTAGAATTTGAGAAGATTCTTCTCGCTGACAAGGATGGTCAGGTAACCGTAGGAACCCCAGTTATTGAGGGCGCAAAGGTTGTCTGCGAGGTTAAGACTCCACTCGTAAAGGGTGACAAGGTCCTGGTATTCAAGAAGAAGATCAGAAAAGGCTATCGTAAGCTGAATGGTCATCGCCAGCAGTTTACAGAGGTGATTGTTAAAGAAGTAATTGCATAACCCTAAAAAACAACAGAAGATATGGCACACAAAAAAGGTGTTGGTAGTTCTAAGAACGGTCGTGAATCAGCAAGCCAGCGTCTGGGCGTCAAGATTTGGGGTGGTCAGATTTGCAAGGCAGGTAACATTATAGTACGTCAGCGTGGTACAGTTCACCACCCAGGTATCAACATTGGTATGGGTAGTGACCACACTCTGTACGCTCTGGTTGATGGTGTTGTCCAGTTCAAGAAGGGCCGCCGCGACAAGAGCTATGTTTCAGTAATTCCTCAGAAGGAAGCTGAAGCCTAAAAGCTAGATAATTAAAGAAAGGCTCACTTCTGTGGGCCTTTTTTATTGAATACGACAAAGACCAAAACCATGCTTACACTCAAGCAGATTACAGAGCAGACCCAGGCTGTCATTGCCGGTCTGGAAAAGAAGCACTTCAAGGGTGCAAAAGAGGCTATTGACAAGGCTATTGCCATTGACAAGACCCGTCGTGAGGCACAGACACAGCTTGACGCCACACTTGCAGAGAGCAAGCAGTATGCCGCAAAAATCGGCCAGCTCATGAAGGCCGGCCAGAAGGAAGAAGCAGAACAGGCCAAAGCAGAAGTTGCAAAACTCAAGGAGGTTGCCGCCGCACTTGAACAGAAGAAGGCCGATGCCGAGAAGGAGCTCACAGCCCATCTCTGCACAATACCTAACATCCCATACTCAGAGGTTCCGGAAGGAAGTTGCGCTGAGGACAACTGGGTTGTAAAGTCAAACCTCAAGGAGTGCGTAATTGGTCAGGACACAGTAGGCAACTGGGATTGTAATCCAGGAAACCCATACGCAAAGCTCCCACACTGGGAACTTGCAAAGAAATACAACCTGATTGACTTTGACCTTGGTGTAAAGATCACAGGTGCTGGTTTCCCAGTATATACAGGTAAGGGTGCACAGCTTCAGCGTGCCCTCATCAACTTCTTCCTGTCAGAGGCAAACAGAGCCGGCTATACAGAAATCATGCCACCAACAGTAGTAAATGCTGCTTCAGGGTATGGCACAGGCCAGCTTCCTGACAAGGAGGGCCAGATGTACCACTGTGAGATTGATGACCTCTACCTGATTCCTACAGCCGAGGTTCCTGTAACCAACATTTACCGCGATGTCATTCTTGATGAGAAGCAGTTGCCTATCAAGAACTGTGCATACACACAGTGCTTCCGCCGCGAGGCTGGTTCATACGGCAAGGACGTACGCGGTCTGAACCGTCTGCACGAGTTCTCAAAGATTGAGATTGTACGCATTGATACTCCAGAGCACTCTGCTGAGAGCCACAAGGAGATGCTTGCACACGTTGAGGGCCTGCTGCAGAAGCTTGAGCTCCCATACCGTATCCTGCGTCTCTGCGGAGGTGACCAGAGTTTCACATCGGCTATCTGCTATGACTTTGAGGTATATTCAGAGGCTCAGCAGCGTTGGCTTGAGGTTTCATCGGTTTCTAACTTTGACACATATCAGGCAAACCGTCTGAAGTGCCGCTACCGCCGTACTGAGGACAAGAAGACCGAGCTCTGCCACACACTGAACGGCTCTGCACTGGCTCTTCCACGTATCGTAGCTTCACTGCTTGAAAACAACCAGACTCCTGACGGCATCAAGATTCCAAAGGCACTGGTTCCTTTCTGCGGTTTTGATATCATTGACTAATGATATATCAACGATGACTCATAAGAGCGCAGATTGTAAGCGAACACCTACGTCTGCGCTCTTTTTTTTTCATGGAAAAACACCTTTATATAATGTTTAGAAGACACTTGATTCTATCAGTATTCCTTGTGCTGTCATTTATTGGAAACACGCTTCTTGCTGCGGTTCCGGAAAAAATAACAGGAACAGTACTAGATTCCAACGGAGAACCTATCATAGGTGCTTACGTGGTTGAGAAAGACAACAGGGCAAACGGATCCATCACAGACATTGAAGGAAACTTCTCCCTGACCTTTGCCGGACAATCCCGGAACATTGAGATTTCATGCATCGGCTATGAAACAATAGTCATGACGGTAACCTCGACCCCTATAACCATTGAGTTGCATGAGGACAATGTCCTTATTGAAGAGACTGTAATCGTTGCATTCGGAAAGCAGAAGAAAGAGGCATTCACAGGTTCCAGTACCACCATCAAGAGCGATGCCATCCAGCAGCGACAGATTGCAAATCCGCTGAGCGCCATCAACGGCCAGGTTGCCGGTATCCAGATGATTGAAAGCAACTCTCTTGACGGAGATCCAACAATCCGCATCCGAGGCATCGGCTCAATCAATGCAGGAAAAAGCCCTCTCATAGTACTTGACGGCGTACCTTACAGCGGTTACTGGTCAGACATAAACCCGTCAGACGTAGAAAGCATCACGGTTCTTAAGGACGCGGCCTCAAATGCACTTTATGGAGCACGCGGAGCAAACGGCGTAATTATGATTACCACGAAATCGGCCGGAAGGGGCAAGGCTATCATAACGTTTGACTCAAAGATCGGCGTAAACCAGGATGCCCTCATTGACTATGAGACAATCTCAGATCCGGCTGAATACTACACGACACATCTTCAGGCCCTTTTCAACTATTACCAGAATGCAAAGGGAGAAGTTTCAACCACAGCCTTTGACCACGCATACAGTGCGATGCTGGGAAACAGCGACGTCGGAGGTCTTGGATACATGGTATTCACTGCGCCTGCCGGCCAGAAGGTATTTGCCCTGCAGGGAGGTGTTCCAACCATCAATCCAAACGCGACACTGGGATCCTATGTAACAGACAAGAATGGCGTTGTACACTTCATAACGCCGGACAACTGGAGAGAAGAGGGTCTGAGAAACGGTGCCAGAAAGGAATACAACCTGAACATCAACGGAGGCGATGACCAGTTCCAGACATACGCAAGTCTTGGATACATTTCAAACCAGGGTCTGTCGTATGGTTCAGATTATACAAGAATAACATCAAGGATCAAGATTGACTACCAGGCACGCAAGTGGCTGAAGATAGGTGCCACATCAAGTTATTCCAGGAACAAGGGCAATTACAGTTCCGGTGCATTCGGAGTTGCCCACAGCATCGCTCCTATCTATCCGCTTTACATCCGTGACAAGGACGGTAACATAATGTCTGATGAACATGGAAAAATGTATGACTGGGGCGATGACTTCGGTGCAAACCGTGCTCAGAATGCAGGAGGACTGGTACGTCCAACCTATATTCAGGACAATCCTGTCAACTCTGACATCATTGACGTCAACGTGAATGACTCACACGCCTTTGGAGTACAGGGTTACGCAGACATTTCATTCCTGAAGCACTTCAAGTTCACGGTCAACGGCAGTGTATCCGACACAGAGAACAGGCAGACTTATGCCCCTAACCCATTCTATGGTTACTATGCCCTGACCGGAGCATACACACAGACCTATCATTACAGGACTTTTGCCCTTAACACACAGCAGCTCCTGAACTACAGCCAGTCATTCGGCAATCATGAAGTCTCGGCCCTGCTTGGACACGAATACACAAGAAATGATGCCACCACACTTGGAGCCTCAAAATCAAAGTTCTATTCATTTGACAGGAATGTAGAACTGGACGGAGCCTTGGTCAAGACCTCTATAGAAGGAAACACATCAATGTATAATGTAGAGGGCTTCTTCTTCAGGGGACAGTATGAATATGACAACAGATACTATGCGTCGGCATCGTACAGACGTGACGGTTCGTCACGCTCTGCTACAGACTATCGCTGGGGTAACTTCTGGAGTGTTGGCGGTGCATGGATAATAAGCAAGGAGAACTGGTTTGACCTACCATGGATAAACCTGCTCAAGTTCAAGACATCTTACGGTTCCCAGGGAAATGACGAGATAGGAAATTTCAGATACACAGATTACTACAAATATGATCTTGTAAACGGAAATCCTGTTATCTCATTCTCTACAAAGGGAAAGAAGGACATAACCTGGGAGACCAATGGAAACTTCAACACCGGTTTTGAATTTGAATTACTCAAGAATCGGATCAGCGGAGGAATAGAGTATTACCACAGAAAGACCACAGACATGCTGTTATGGGTCAGCGCACCTATCTCAATAGGCTACAGCGGATACTATGACAACGTGGGTGACATGATGAACCAGGGTGTTGAACTGGAACTGAACGTCACACCGGTCAGGAGGAAGAACATGACATGGAATGTCAATTTCAACATCTCACATAACCAGAACCTGATTCTGAGCTTGAACGAGGACAACAAAGGTACCGTATATGACGGACATGCCGGCTATACCAGCAGCTACAAGTTCATTGGAGAGGACCTGCCACTCAACACATGGAGACTGAAGAAGTATGCCGGAGTTGACGATGCCACAGGAAAATCATTGTGGTACAAGAAGAAGTCTGACGGCACTCTTACCACTACAGACTCTTTCGACGATGCAACATATATGCTTGCAGGATCTTCTGACCCATCCGTATATGGAGGTTTCGGAACAAGCATGAGCACTCATGGGTTTGACGTGAACATCAGCTTCCTCTACTCTATCGGCGGCAAGTCACTCGACCAGGGATACGCCTCACTTATGGCAAGCCCATATTCGGGTTACTCCGGTTCACGCTACCACAAGGATATCAAGAACGCCTGGACTCCACAGAACACTGACACGGACATTCCACGCTTTCAGTACGGAGACCTGTCAGTATCAGGCATTTCTGACAGATGGCTCACAGATGCATCATCACTCACATTCAAGAGCATCAGTGCAGGATACACCCTGCCAGACAAGCTCAGCAGACGCATCGGACTCTCCAAGGTTCGATTCTATGCAGGTTGCGACAACGTCTGGTACTGGTCCAGGAGAAAGGGCTTTGACCCACGTACATCGCTCTCCGGATATGCCCAGTATGGCGATTATGCCCCAACAAGATCAATCTCAGGAGGCATCAATGTTCAATTCTAAAAAAGGAAAAACATGAAAAGTACCATCAAGAATACAGCACTGATCTTATTTGCAGCAGCATCTTTCTCATCATGTCTCCAGGAAGCGCTACCTTCATCAGGAGCCATAGCAGAACAGATCCAGGGCGATGCATCGTCTGTACAGGCCCAGGTCAACAGCATTCCGGCAGCAATGTTCCGCTTTGGAAGTTCATACGCATCGTGTGGATATCCGGGCATCATGCTCATGCGCGATGCAATGACTGCCGATTTCCCTGTATATGACAACACCTATGATTATTACGGTTATTACGTTGGAGCCACTCAGTACCTGGGAGACTATGACGTGCAGAGTGACCAATGGACACTGTACGTTAAGCTGATTGCCTCATGCAACAACGTAATCAGCATGTGTGATCCAGACAACCTGACGGAATCCCTTTCCAGATTTCTTGGCAACGCCCTTACATACAGGGCTTTTGCATACCTTGACATGACCAGGATGTATGAATACCGCAAGACCGGGGTCACATCACTTGATTCAAGGGCTCAGGAAAATGAAATCTATGGACTTACTGTACCTATCGTTACAGACAAGACTACTCTGACAGAGTCAAGGAACAATCCAAGAGCAGAATTCTGGAAAATGTACAGATTCATTCTCACTGATCTGAATGATGCTGCAGAATATCTGTCAGGCTATAAACCATCAGAGATCATCTACGCAGATGCAACAGTCGCACAGGGACTGCTGGCACGTCTCTGGCTTGAGATTGGAACCAGATTTGAGAACTCTCCATCAGACCTGGCAGAAGCCCTGTCACATGAGAATGACCCACAGGTAACCTATGACAAATTGGGTGTCACTACAGCCAAGGAGGCGTTTGCCAAGGCTGCAGAACACGCTAGACTTGCACAGGCAGGACACTCACCACTTACCCTTGATGAGTGGATGAATCCTGAAACCGGTTTCAACACTGCACCAAAGTCATCATCAGCCTGGTTGTGGGGAATGTCAATAGGCACAGATGACGATGCAGTTCACAGTTGGAAAAGCTGGATACCGGAAATCAGTCCTGAAGTCAGCTACGGTGTCGTATATCCACTGAATGCCTATAGGATGATTGATGCAAGACTCTACTCTGGCATCCCGGATTCTGACTGGCGCAAGCAGACATGGATAAGCCCTGATGACGCAGGCAAAGAGAGCGCCTACACCAAATACAGGACAAACCTGAGTTCTGAGGAATGGGCTACAATCCCGGCATATACCGGATTCAAGTTCCGTCCTGCCCAGGGAGACACAGACACCTACACCGTGGGTACCGCAGTTTCCATACCACTGATGCGTGTTGAAGAGATGATGCTCATTGAAGCTGAGGCTCTTGGACGCAGCATCGGCCTTGGATCAGGCATGTCTGCCCTGAATAACTTCGTAAAGACATACAGAGATCCTGATTACACATTCAATGGTGCAACAGTATCTGATCTTATTGATGAGATCTTCAGGCAGAAAAGGATTGAGCTCTGGGGAGAAGGAATCATAATGTTTGAATACAAGAGACTTCAGAAAGCCATAACACGAAAGTATTCCGGAACAAATTTCCTAGAATCGCATCAGATTAATTCCCCTGACGGTGTAGTTGCACGTTGGCTGAACTTCTACATCACGTCAAGTGAGTACCAGTACAACAATGCATTGAGAAACGCCCAGAATCCAGACCCATCATTCGTATCTGAATATGAATATTAAATTCTGGCCCTTTGTCATACTGACTGCAGCATTCTGTGCGTGTATGTATTCCAAGCCATATACGCCGGAATTTCCTGAAGCACCAGAAAAAGAACCGACAGACACGGTTCCTCCCGTCGTACCTGTTGAATATGACGGACTGGTTGAGCAGCTGATGAAAGCATCGGTCGGCAAAGGGTTGGATATTGTCCTGATGGGAGACGGATTCCCTGTTGAACTGCATGCTGACGGCACCTACAGATCTGTCATGGAGCAGGCCTGCAATCACATTTTCTCTATAGAACCTGCCGCCAGTCTGAAGGACCGCTTCAATGTTTACTATGTCGGTGTAGTGAGCCAGAACTCAAATCTTGACGGAACAAGCGGAATATTCTGCAAGAAAACTTCTCCCACTTACAAAAGTGAGAAAGCCATCGACACCTATGCAAAGAACGTAACCTCACTGGAACATGCAGACAGCACGGTATTCTGTGTAATCATCAACTCAAAAGAGAGCGGCGGTATCTGCTATCACCAGTCATACAACACCCAGAAGGCCTATGCATACTGTCCCAGGATCAAGCCATCAACTCCTACTGGTCAGGATTACAGATTTGCCCTGGTTCATGAAGTGATAGGGCATGGATTTGCAAAGATGTCTGATGAATACGTAATGTCAGGATATGAGTCCACCACTCCATCAAGCAAAGAGCGGAAACAGCTGACCGAACATCAGAGGCTTGGATATGACAGGAACATCACCTTCTCAAAAGATACGGCTTCATGTCCATGGAAGGAGTTTCTCACAGACGAACGCTATGTATCAGAAAAGATTGGCTTCTATGAAGGTGTAGGTTATTACGGAAAAGGTGCATACAGGTCAACCAAAACGAATCTGATGAATGTTACATGGGGAAAAGAGATGGCATTCAGTGCCCCTGACAGAAAAATAATATATGACAGAATCATAGTCAGGTCCGAGAACCGGAAACCAGACTATGAAGAGTTTGTTGAATTTGACATAAACCATAACTAATATTTTACCAACATGAAAAAAACATTTCTTTTCAGAGTTCAGACTGCAACACTCGCAGTCTTGTCAGTCTTGGCATTTGCAAGTTGCCAGGACGATGACAAACCATCGGGAGTAGATGATGAAGGAGGTGAGAAGATTGAATGCCAGCAGGTTTACTTCTCAGAAGAAAACCAGGATCTGATCTTTGCTAATCCATCAGAATCTACAAATACAGTAGTGCTGACAGTATGCCGTCAGAAGACAGACGGAGCCATCAGTGTACCTGTTACAGTCAACAAGGCAACAAGCGCTGAGCTTACAATCCCTGCCACAGTAGAATTCCCAGAGTCAGCAAAGACAGCACAGCTTGTCATCAGCTATCCTGCCGATGCAGCAACAGGTTCACTCTACACTTATGACCTGGAACTTACAGGTGACCATGTCGATGCTTATGCCACTGCCGGAAAGAGCGTTATTGCAGGACGTATCTCAATTCCTGAGATAATCAATGCAAAGACATACCTGCAGGACGGCAAGTATCAGACAAGACAGGAATTCGGATTCTGGGCAACAGAAGTCTGGAAAGTTTCTGACAGTTACCTGATACTCAAGAACATCTGCGGTTCAGACTTTGACATCACACTTAAGGGAACACTCTATGATGAGGACTACAAACTATGGCACATGAACATTGAATCAGAAGTAGGCTACAACGAGTTTGATGAGGAGTATGGAGATTATACTTGGTATTTCACAGACAATGATTCAAACTGGGTCAGCATGTATCCATTTGGTGAGGATGCTTGGTTCTACATTGCATCACTCTCATTCCTGCACTATGGCGACAATCCAGACGGCAGCAGTTATGGTATCTACTACTATCCTGAGAGCGGTTTCCTGAACATCACATGTACAATGAACTGGTACTCTACAAGCACAAAGTACGCATACTATGACAACCTTATCGTCAATCTTGCTGTTACTGACTTTGAACCAACCCTTCCAGAATATGTTGAACCAGTAATCAATGACGATGGTAACATCAATGCATATTTCTATGATGACAATGATGGATATGGTGAATTCCAGATGAACGGAACATGGGAGGGCAACACACTTGTCATTGAAGATTTCATGAACACAGGAATGTCACTGTCACTTGTTCTTGACGCTGAGACCGGCAGAGTAAGCATTCTGGACAGTGAGATTGGCTACAACACAGAGACAGATGGTGGCCTGAACTTCTGGTTCTATTCCGGAGGCAACTACGTTGAACTCTGTCCTGACCCAGATAACTATGGTATTTGGGGATACGCATTTATTGATGATGCCATTGAATATACAGCATACTATGCTGATTATGGTATGATCTATATCTGCATGTACGCATATGTAGGTTCCGAATGGGTATGGTATGACACTCTGGTCATTGAAGTTCCAGACAAGGAATAACACCCTTATCCAGACAACAGATAAGTCCGATGCTCCTTTATGGAACACCGGACTTATTTATTTTGACGGGATGGCGCCTACCGCGACATTGATGTGAGAATCTGATCAGAGAATAGCCTGACGGATTCTGACAAGCTTTTCAAGCAGAGGTTCCAGCAGGTCAAGTTGCAACATATTGGCACCGTCACTCTTGGCAACAGCAGGATTCTGATGAGTCTCAAGGAACAGGCCGTCAGCACCGGTAGCTATTGAGGCCTTGCAGATTGTCTCAATCATCTGAGGCTGGCCACCTGTAACACCTGCTGTCTGATTAGGCTGCTGAAGGCTGTGGGTACAATCCACCACTACCGGGAATCCAAACTGACGCATGGTTGGAATACCACGGAAATCAACAATCAGGTCCTGATAGCCGAATGTAGTACCTCTCTCTGTCAGCATCACATTCTCATTTCCAGCATCGACCACCTTCTGTGCAGCAAACTTCATAGCCTCTGCAGAAAGGAACTGGCCCTTTTTAATATTTACGGTCTTCCCAGTCTTTGCAGCTGCAACCAGAAGATCAGTCTGACGGCACAGGAATGCAGGAATCTGCAGGATGTCAACATATTCCGCAGCCATCTCAGCATCGGACTCACAGTGAATGTCAGTTACAACAGGGATTCCGAATTCCCTGCGCACCTTGGCCAGAATTTCCAGAGCCTTGATATCACCTATTCCTGTAAAAGAGTCTATCCTTGAACGGTTAGCCTTCTTGAAAGAACCCTTGAAGGCGTATGGGATACCCAGACGTGAGGTTATGGCAACACACTTTTCTGCTATGTCCATAGCCATCTCTTCACCTTCTATGACGCACGGTCCGGCAAGCAGAAAGAAATTGTCAGACTCAGGAAACAGATTGTTCTTCATTATGATGGAATGATAAAGTTAATTGCAGCAGGTTCCAGAGAAACACTCAGTGGATATGACGGAGTAACAAATCTACCGTCAAGACACATCTCTGCACCGGCAGCGGCATCTATTATCTCAACCTCTTTAGTCCTGTACGGCTTGACCTGTTCGTGATTCAGAATCTGGGAATGAAGAAGCATCCTGAGACCCTTGACCATCTGCATGAGCTGAGGACGGAATACCACCGATACATCAAGCCAGCCATTGTAAGGCACTGCACTTGGAGTCAGGCCGTAACCACGGGAATTACCAACACAGACTGTCATGATCTTTTCACTTATCTCCTCATTGTTCACTCTCAGGCGCATCTTGTACTGCTTACGCTCCTTGAACAGGCTGAACATGGCAAACAGATAGGCGGGATTGTACTTTCCGAACCTTCTGCATCGGTCAGAAAGATGAATGGCACGTGCTGCCAGACCCAGGTTCATGGCCATCAGGAAATAGCGTGTTTTGGCAGTCCCCTGCTCTGAATACGAACAGTATCCAACATCTATCTTCTTGATATTGCGCGCTATGATAGCATGAATTGCCTGCTTGTACTTATCAGATTCAAGTCCCCAGAAATCGGCAAAGTCATTACCGATGCCGTTAGGAACAAGTCCAAGCACAACCTTCTCCCTTATTTCCGGATCAGTGAACATGATGCCGTTCACAACGTCATTCATGGCCTCATCACCGCCAACAAGCACAATGGTCCTATAACCATTTTCTATGAGCATGTGGGTAAGACGCTCTATTGAGCCCACGCCCTCTGACTGCACATAGTCATAGCTGACTCCACGCAGCTCTAGATATTCCCTTATCTGGATCCATCTTTTCTGAGCGTTGGTTACACCTGCCCTGGGGACATAGATAATTCCCCACCTATCCTTTTCAGTCTTTATCTTCATTATTCTCTTTGGAAAGAAGGTTTTCAACAAATGCTATTTTCTGCTCCATGGAACAGCCAAAAGGAATCCACTCAATGTGGGTTCCACGCTTCTCCATTCCACGGAACCACGTCATCTGGCGCTTGGCGAACTGATGAATTGCAACCTCAAGTTCCTTCTTCATGTATCTCAGTTCAAGCTTTCCTGTCAGATACAGCGTGACATATCTGTATTCCAGTCCGTAAGATATCAGGTCATCGGCATTCACGCCATTGTCAAGCAGCCTCTGCACCTCTTCAATCATGCCCTCCTGAAGACGGGCTTCAAGACGGTCTGTAATGCGTTGTCTTCTCAGGTCACGGTCTATGTCGATGCCTACGGTCAGGCTGCTCAAAGATGGGAACTCCTTCTCAGACACAGGTGTCTGCCTGTAGCACTCCTCAATCTCAATTGCACGGATGGCACGTTTTGCTGTATCTACATCGGTCGTGTTATGCAATTCCTTGTATCCTTTAAGTATTTCTGTCAGCTCTGCCAGACTCTTTCCTTCAAGGGATTTCCTGAGTTCCGGGTTCTCCGGAGCAGAAACCAGACGGTACCCCTTGATTATTGATTCAAGGTACAGACCGCTGCCACCGCACAGAATCACTCTGCGGCCTCTGCTGCGTATATCGTTGTAAGCCTTCAGGAAATCCGTCTGATACTGGTACAGATTATACTTTGATCCGGCATCGGCAATATCTATAAGGTGGTAAGGTATCCGGTGACTGCCAACGGTATAATCAGCAAGGTCCTTTCCGGTACCTATGTCCATACCACGATAGACCTGACGGCTGTCTGCACTTATGATTTCTGCGTCAAGCCTGTCTGCCAATGCAGCGGCAAACTGAGTCTTGCCACTGGCTGTAGGTCCCAGTATGGTTATTAGGTCGTACATGTTTTTTCAATAGATTTCCAAAGGTACTATTATTTACGCAAAAACCCCGCCATAAATGACGGGGTTTTCATTATTGTGGGTCAGGATATCACTTAGTGATAACGCGAGCCATTTCGCAAACCTTGTTTGAATATCCCCACTCGTTGTCGTACCAAGCGCAAACCTTAACGAAAGTAGGATCCAGCTGGATACCTGCCTTAACGTCGAAGATTGAAGTACGAGCATCGTTACGGAAGTCTGTTGAAACAACAGCCTCATCTGTGTAACCGAGGATACCCTTCAGTTCGCCCTCAGAAGCCTCCTTCATTGCAGCGCAGATCTCATCGTATGTAGCTGGCTTAGCGAGCTCGCAAGTCAGGTCAACGAAAGAAACGTCTGATGTAGGAACGCGGAGTGACATACCAGTCAGCTTACCGTTCAGCTCAGGAAGAACCTTACCTACAGCCTTAGCAGCACCTGTTGAAGATGGGATGATGTTCTCAAGGATACCACGACCACCTCTCCAATCCTTCTTTGAAGGACCGTCAACAGTCTTCTGAGTAGCAGTTGCAGCGTGTACAGTTGTCATAAGACCACGTACGATACCGAACTTGTCGTTCAGAACCTTAGACATTGGAGCAAGACAGTTGGTTGTACAAGAAGCGTTAGAGATGATTGTCTGACCAGCGTAAGTTGTGTGGTTTACACCATAAACGAACATTGGAGTAGCATCCTTTGAAGGAGCAGACATGATAACCTTCTTTGCACCAGCCTTGATGTGAGCCTCAGCGAGCTCAGCTGTCAGGAAGAAACCAGTTGACTCAACAACTACGTCAACGCCAAGAGCGCCCCATGTGATCTGTGAAGGATCCTTCTCAGCGAAGATCTGGATCTTGTTACCGTCAACGATCATGTAGTTACCGTCAACCTTGATGTCATGATTGAACTGACCGTGTACTGAATCATACTTCAGCATGTAAGCCAGATAATCAGCATCCAGAAGGTCGTTGATACCTACAACCTGAATGTCATTACCGAAGTTCTCAACAGCTGCACGGAAAACCATACGTCCGATGCGGCCGAAACCGTTAATACCAAGTTTAATCATATTGTTTTAGTTAAATGTGAATAACCGTTTTTGAAATTCCGTGCAAAATTAAGAAATTCTATTTACTTTCGCACAAAATTTAAACACTAATATAACTTAAAGAAAGAATATGGGGCTTTTCAGCAACCTTTTTTCAAGAAAGAGTGCCGACAGCGTTGAAAATGTTGGCGGCATGGAGGATTTCATGACACTCATAAGTGTATATCTTCAGTCTAATATTGCAGGCAACCTGGGAATAACAAACCTGAATTTCCTTCCGGAACTGGCAACTTTCAAGCGTACCCTGAAGATCCAGACCCAGAACAACAAGCTGGGCGTGGCAGAAAAGGGCCGATGCAGGAAGATGCTGCAGCAGATGTACGGACTGACGGACAGCTTCTTCAAGGAGTTTGACTCTTCAATCAGGAAGAACTGCCGCAACGTAAACCAGATCCAGACATACATGATCCAGTTCCAGAGCTTCAGCAGTGACCTGATGATGCAGGTAGGAACCATGATGAAATGGAAGTTCCGCGTTCCGTCATTCATGAAGAAGGCCCTCAAGGCACTTACAGAGGATGCCATCCACAAGATTGAGACCAGCAACAGTTGGAATGACGAGGCAAGCTACAAGACAGTTTACAACATTCGTCAGCTGCAGCAGCACCTGGCTTTTTCTGAAGGCTGGATGAACGAGTTCGCATACAGCATGCTTGTTCTGGCAAAGAAGGAGCCACGCAACAAGGAGAAGCTTGAAGCTGCCAAGGAAGCACTTGAAAAAAGAGGTAAATAAAAAAAGGAGTCATTAATTTCCTTTACAGAGCTTTTTTTTCTATATTTGCTGACAATAAGGTATCTGAAAGATGACAGAAGAAGAAAACAGGGTTATTGACGTCTTTGAGGAGAAGCTCAAAAGACTGATTGATCTGGCCAAAAGCCTTGAAAACCAGAATCAGGAACTCCTGGCAACAATTGCTGCCAAGGATGAAGAGATTGCAGGTCTAAAGGACAAGTTGGCCTCTACTGAAACAGATTATCAGAACCTTAAGCTATCCAAGGTACTTTCTGTATCAGGCTATGACCTGGACAGTACAAAGAAGAAGGTATCCGGATTAGTGCGTGAGATAGACCATTGCATTGAACTTCTTAATGGTTCTTTATAACAATGGATGATAAGTTTGAGATAAAGCTACTGGTCGGAGGCATCTACTACCCTCTTACCATTGACCGCAAGGATGAGGCGCTCTACCGTGAAGCGGCAAGGCGCATCAACGATAAATTGAGCCGTTACAGGGAACGTTTCCCACAGCTCAGTGAGGAGAAGTATTTCGTCATGACAGCAATCCACATTTCACTGATCAACCAGATGTGGGAGCAGCATAACGACACATCACCTTATAAGAATCGGATAGAAGCAATGTCAGCAGAGATTGATTCGTTCCTTGACGGAAAGTCCTGACACTCACTTATCACAGTTTGGAATTCACGCACATTCGGCAGCCTGTGGACAGAGATTGTCCTGATGGGTTGCGGCATGTGCTATTTTTATATACTTAATACATAACAATATGTTATACGCAATTTTAGCAATACTCGGACTTGCAATCGGTGCAGGAGTTACATACGCTGCCATGAACAGCAGTCTGAATAACAAAGTAAAGAAACGTCTTGAGGATGCTGAGGCAGAGGCTGAAGCCATCAAGAAGGATAAACTCCTTGAAGTAAAGGAGAAGTTCCTGAACAAGAAAGCAGAACTTGAGAAAGAGGTATCTATCCGTAACCAGAAGATACAGCAGAATGAGAACCGTCTGAAACAGAAGGAGATGCAGCTGAACCAGCGCCATGAGGAACTGCAGCGCAAGCATGCAGATGCAGACGCTGTAAGAGAGAACCTTGAGAACCAGATGGCTATCATTGATGAGAAGAAGGACGAACTTGTAAAGCTTCAGCAGCAGGAGCGTGAAAAGCTTGAAGTCATTAGCGGACTCTCTGCAGAAGAGGCTAAGAACCGCCTTGTCGAGTCACTCAAGGAAGAGGCCAAGACCGAGGCTGCATCGTACATCAACGACATCATTGACGATGCCCGCCTGACTGCAAGCAAGGAGGCTAAGAAGATTGTCATCCAGACAATCCAGAGAATAGGTACAGAAACTGCCATAGAGAACTCCGTGACCGTGTTCCACATTGAAAACGATGAGATGAAGGGACGCATCATCGGCCGCGAGGGACGTAACATCCGCGCTCTTGAGGCAGCCTGCGGTGTTGAGATTGTCGTTGACGATACTCCAGAAGCAATCGTAATCTCTGCATTTGATCCAGTCCGTCGTGAGATTGCCCGTCTGGCACTGCACCAGCTGGTAGCTGACGGCCGTATCCACCCAGCACGTATAGAAGAGGTGGTAGCAAAGGTACAGAAGCAGGTTGAGGAGGAGATCATTGAGACCGGTAAGCGCACTACCATTGACCTTGGCATACACGGAATGCATCCTGAACTC
>JAKSIY010000033.1 GCA_024398535.1 Bacteroidaceae bacterium | reverse complement strand
TCTGTTCTACTGGTGGCTGCAATACTTGTTTATCAGCGACCCAGCTCCTTGCCGGCCAGGATGTCGCGAATCTGACGCTTCATGACTGCGTGTGCAGGAAGGGGCATGCTGCCGTGGTCAAAGCCGTCAAACTCATACAGGTAGCACTTGTCATTTCCGTTCAGTTTCATCATACGCCAGAAATATGCCTGCTCCTCATAACGACCGTAGAGTTCAAGTTCACGGTCACCGGAAAAGACGAACAGAGGCATAGGCAGCTTTCTCATGTGATAGATAGGTGCAGTCTCGTCAATTCTTGGATCCAGGGCCCCTATTCCGCTCTGCTTGCGCACATTGTAATGGGTAATTACCTGAGCGCTGTATGGGAATGCTCCTGCAATGTTGTCTGCATCGACTCCGTACTTTGCAAGATAATCCTTGTCAAGCACAATCATGTCTGTCAGATAGCCGCCGGCAGAATGTCCTGCAACGAAGATCTTCTTGTCTGAGCCGCCATACTCTGCAATGTGCTTGAATGCCCATGCCACGGCAGCTGCGGCATCGTCAATAGCCTCCTGGACGGTGGCCTTTGGCAGCAGACGATAGTTCACGCCGATGATTGCCATGCCGCTGTTCCTAAGATCCATTGGCAACTCCTTGTTTCCTCCCTCAATACCACCTCCGTGGAACCAGACTATGGTAGGAAAATCCTTTATGTTTTCAGGATAGTATATGTCAAGCTTGCATCGTTCTTCTGCATACTCTCCGGCACCGGTGTGGTATGGTATGTCAGTGACTGTCTTATAAGTTGTTCTCTGCGCAAAAAGGGCGATGCTTATCACGGCAAGCACCACTGTGATGATGGTTCTTTTCATTGTTTCTGTTTTTTTCTCTGCACAAAGATAACAAAGGAAATCTGCACGAATGCGCTTTATTTGAGAATTATTTAATACATTTGTAGCAATAAAAATATAGGGCGGAACAATGCGAAAGCCCATTTTGAAGAAACAACACGATTAAGATCACTAGATTTATTATTAAGATGAAGAAGATTGTAGTTGCATCAGATTCGTTCAAGGGTTCTTTGACGTCAGAAGAAGTCGGTCTGGCTGTCAAGGAAGGAGTCCTTAAAGTACATCCTGATTATGAGGTAGTGGTTGTCCCTGTGGCAGACGGAGGTGAAGGCACTGTCAAGGCAATAATCACTGCAGCCCTGAATCGGGGAGTTGAAAATACACATTACATCAACTGCAAGGTACAGAATCCTTTAGGCCGGGAAATCATTGCTCAGTACGGAGTCTCCGGGGACACAGCTTACATTGAAATTGCTGCAGCCAGCGGTGTTTCACTGCTTGCTCCAAAGGACAGGAATCCAATGATCACATCATCATTCGGAACCGGACAGCTTATAGTCGATGCCTTGAATCGCGGATACAAGAAGTTTGTCATAGGACTTGGTGGATCAGCTACGGTCGAGGCCGGTACCGGAATGCTTTCTGCACTTGGTTTCCATTTCGTGAATGACAATCAATATCCGCTGACCGGCAAGGCCAGCTCACTCAGGTACGTGATAGGAATTGATGAGGCAGAGCTCAACCCTGCCCTGTTTGACTGCGAATTCACTGCCGCGTATGACGTTGATGCCCGCTTCTTTGGTCCAAGAGGAGCTGCCTACATGTTTGCTCCACAGAAAGGTGCTACAAGCAAGCAGGTACTGCCACTTGATACAAATCTGAAAAACTTTTCAAATCTCCTGAAAAAGCATACAGGAATAGATCCGCAGAATCTGCCAGGTGCAGGTGCCGCCGGCAGTGCCGGAGGTACAATGGCCGCTCTTTTGAATGCAAACATGAAGAAGGGAACGGACGTTGTGTTTGACGCAATAGGCATGTCAGACATAATTGAAGATGCAGACCTGGTCATCACCGGTGAAGGACGCATGGACGCACAGACTTCAATGGGCAAGCTTCCTGCCGGCATTCTTGAACTGGCTTCTAGGTACAACGTTCCTGTAATAGGTATAGCAGGACGCATCACACACTGTCCGGAACTTGACAGAATGGGATTCAAGGAACTGTTACAGACCACCCCTCTGGGTATGCCTGTTGAACTTGCCATCCGCAAGGACATTGCAAAGCGACACATTTCAGAGGCTGTCACCAGATATCTGGAACAGAACATAATCTAAAACTTACGCAGTCCGTGCAGGAGAAGATTGTCAACATACTTGATGCAGTTAATGAACCTCTGGGATTATTGCTACTGATTATGCTGATAATCTGCGCCGTATGGTTTTCCGTGCGTCTCAGGTTCGTCCAGTTCAGAATGCTTCCGGAAATGTTCCGGCAGCTTTTTGAGAGCAACAACTCTGCAAATGGAACCCACCATATCTCATCATTCAACGCGTTTGCGGTCTCTCTTGCATCGCGCGTGGGAACAGGAAATCTGGCGGGCGTTGCCACTGCGATTGCTGTAGGCGGACCTGGTGCCATATTCTGGATGTGGGTCATGGCGCTCATAGGAGCCGCCAACGCGTTCGTTGAGAGTACCCTTGCACAGTTATTCAAACAGCATGACTCCCAAGGATATATAGGTGGTCCTGCCTACTACATCTGGAAAGGATTGCATAACCGCTGGTTTGCCTGTTTGTTTGCAGTCCTGATACTCCTTGATTTCGGTCTTGTGAACAACATGACCCAAAGCAATACCATATCGCAGGCATTCACAGAAGCATTCAGTATTTCACCCGTCTGGATGGCAATACTCATCTCTGTACTTAGCCTGGTAACGGTCTTCGGAGGCATCAAGCGCATATCGGACGTCTGCTCGGTCATTGTGCCTTTCATGGCATTGGGATACCTGCTGGTAACGGTATTTGTGCTTATCAAATGCTGGAATCTGATTCCTTCTGTCTTTGCGCTTATCTTCCGATGCGCATTCGGTATGGAACAGGTTGTAGGCGGAACATTCGGATCTATGGTTGTCATGGGATTCAAGCGTGGACTGTTCAGCAATGAAGCCGGTGAAGGCTCTGCCCCGAACGCTGCTGCAACCGCGCACACTTCACATCCTGTAAAACAAGGACTTATACAATCTCTTGGAGTCTTTACCGACACCATTGTTGTCTGCACCTGCACAGCTCTTATCATCCTTCTTTCTGGATTGTACACAACAGGAGCAAACGGCATAGAACTTACTCAGTTGGCACTTTCTGCACACATCGGCTCATTCGGCAAGACAGTCATTGCGGTCTGCATTTTCTTCTTTGCCTTCTCAAGTATCATAGGCAACTACTATTACGGAGAATGCAACTTGAAGTTTCTCGTTGACCGGAAATGGGTCCTGAATGCCTACCGATGCCTCCTGGGCGTTCTGATATTCCTTGGAGCGCTTGCAACACTTGATCTTGTCTGGGGACTTGTTGACCTTTGCATGTCACTCATGAGCATCGTAAACATCATAGCAATACTGCTGCTTGGCAAATACGCCGCCAAGTGCCTTAAAGACTATCAGGAACAGCGCCGCCAGGGCAAGGATCCTGTCTATCACAAGGAAACAATACCGGAAATCAGCAACGACACCCCGTGCTGGTAAGTTGTCAGAAGGTATATCCCAGCTTTACTGAAAGCAGAGCGGTATTCAGTACACCTGACCTATAATCATAGTTTGCGCTTAGTCCGCCAAGTGATTCTGTCTGTATTTCACGCATACGGGCGCTGCCCAGATAGCTGAAGAACGCGCCAAGTGAGTAGTGCGATGCAAACCGCACTCCCATACCCAGCTGTACTGCAGGTCTTACTGCGGCATCGAAATGGGAACGATAGCAGCCCTCTACTCCATAATACAGTTCGTAATCAACCACAAACGGGGCAATCTCCCTGAGATTTGCGCCTATGGCAGCCTCTGCAAACAGATTGTCCAGAAAGCTTGAGTTCACAGGACAATTGTACGTCAGACCTAACATGACAGGTATGTTGTAGTATGCTGGTTTATTTACCCTTACCTTAGTATAGCCGCTGTAGATGCCGGTAGTATAATGATCGCCTATCTGGTCATCAAGAGCTCTGTTCAAGCGGTTATAGTAGAGTTCCACAGAAAGGAACCAGTCAAGGTTTTCTGACAGGGACACACTCCTCTTCACACCCAGATTCAGTCCGGTGACAGCACCACCCTTTTCTCCACGGGGGTCAAGTGGGGAAACCAAGACATTGCCCATATAATCATCAGCAGCAAATATTCCGACAGGCTGAGACACACCAGCAGTCAAGGTATATGTACCATTATCCTGGGCAGAGATGTTGCTGCCCACCAGGATTCCCAGAAGCAATGTGTATAATTTTTTCATAATTATTATTTATTGCACTGCAAATGTAACAAACAATTGTGTTAATTTGCCCCCAAAACACAACTAAGAAGATATGAAGACAAGGATTCTCCCAGCCATTTCATTGATATTGTCAGTATTGGCTGGTTGTAATGGCAATACAGCACAGCAGCCACTTCTGATAGAACACACTCAGGTGGCAGACTCAACGGAATATGTTGACATGAAAATGTCAGTTGACCTTCCTGTCGCAACTGATTCCATCTCAGCTAAGATCAGGCAGGATCTGGTGATGCTGCTTGACAGTCAGTTTCACAACCTTGGTTACGGAGAAGAGGAATACCACCCTGAGCCATACAGCAAAGCAGATATTTCAGAAATCAATGCCATTGCCCGGTTCTACACCCGCCAGGCCCTTGAGCATACCAGTGCTATGGCCGCAGAAGATTACCGGTATCGCACCAGCTGGATCAATGAAGATGATGAGATGACTGATCAGATGAAGCAGGAAATCATTGCCAACATTCCACGCTGGGAGTTTGACATCAACCTGTCACTGGTATCGGACAGCGCCGGATACATTGTGTTCAATTCCCAGAACTACACCTATCTGGGAGGCGCTCATGGCGGCATCACAGGTTCCGGTGCAGTGACCTATTCACGTAAAGACGGGCATCGGATCTACACATTCCTGAAGCCGGGCATCGTGAATGAAATCCAGCCATTGTTGATTGAGGGACTTCTTTCATACTACAAAGATTGCGGTGAATCCATGACGCCGGCAGAGCTTCTGGAGCGCCTTTTCATTGAGGACAATCTTGTACCACTTCCAGCCTACGCTCCTTACCCTACAGCCCAGGGCCTGACATTCATCTACCAGCAGTATGAGATTGCATCGTATGCTGACGGTATGCCTTCATTCACAATCCCTTACGACAAGCTGCAGCCTTACATGTTGGAATTCTGACCACGCCAGTTCCTGAGCATCTCAAAAGGGATATCAAAACCTGCCTCAATCTGGGTGCCGATGCCCCCGGTAAAACGTGGATTACACTCCAGGAAATAAGCCTGTCCCGTAGATTCTGATATGCGGAAATCAAAGCCGCAGACTCCGTTGTAGTCTATATGATCCAGTATTCTCCGGGCAGTCTGACATAGTTCAGGGAAGTCAATTGCCTTGCGTTCCGATGCCGGCCCCTGCCCTTGCTTACGTGCCAGAGTTCTGTAGCAGGCAGCCTTGTAAAAGCCAGGAAAGCGTACTGCATCAACGCTCACGTCATAGCCTTCTATGAACTCCTCAACCAGGAACGGCCTGCCGGGCTGCTGGGCAATAAGTCGGTCCAGAGCCTGACGCGTCCGTGGACGGAATACACCGGAACCGCCAAATGAGCTGTCTCTCTTGAATATTACCCTTCCCCACTCAATCCTGTCATAATCAACAGTGTCTGCATTGTTCAGCATCTGTGGCTGAGCAATCCCCAATTGCGCAGCCATTGCACTGCACCTGACCTTGCTATCCAGAAGCATAAGCTTGTCTGAACTCTCTGTAATTGTGTGAATGCTTTTGGGCAATACCTTGTAATTCTTAGGCAAAGGAACGCCCTCGCGGAATCTTGCCAGAGCCAGTTGGCTGCCTATGGGAATTATGACATCAGGTTCATGTTCCCTGATGGCCCGGTCCAAGAAAATCCTGTACCCTGGCTCATCATGGAACATATTCTGAGGGAAATCAACCAGTACAGCGTTGATGCCATGGGTGTCACGCAGAGACTTGAGTACAGTCTCTCCAATATCACCCATCGTACCGAACAGCAGCACCTTGTGATTCATTACCATTGTCTTGTCAATGGAGCAACTCCACCTTGATTACTCTTGAGTAGCGCTGTGGAGCAACCTGGTATGCAGGCAATACGTAGCAGCAGGTACAACCTACACCGGTGGTAGCGTAGTCAAGATTCAGCGTTACGCCGTCCTGACGTTCAATCTGGTACTGGAAACGTGCACGAGTCAGGTTGTCAGTGCTGAATGAACTTGCATTGAAGTTGAAGAGCTGGTCCATTGAGAACCTGATTCCATGACCCTCAGAGTCACTCATAGTTACCCAACGGTTATCGCAGCGCAGACCATGATCCTGCGGAATCAGGTATGGCTCATACATCTCATCAACTGTGGTCTTGTAGATACCTACGGCATAGCCGCTCTTACGGTCAGGATAGTTCTCTTCAGGGCCACGACCGTACCAGTTCACCTGCTGCATGTCAGCGGCAAGAGTCATGGTGAGTCCAATACGTGGGTACAGGCTTGGCTGTGAACCTACAGGATCAATTGTGTGCTCAATTGTCATGTCACCATCGGCAGAGATTACAAAGCGGTATTTCTCATTCACGCCATTGAAACTGCCACCGAATATATAGGCATCAAGCTGGCGGTTTACCACCCCACCGAACTGGGTCATGCAGGTGACATCAATCACCACATCACCATCAAGGCGTGAAACCTTGCATGACAGAGGAACTCTGCTCAGATTATTCATGTTGGCGCTGTACCACTCATTGGCAATCTGGCGTCCGTTCCAGTCCTTGCGGTTATGATAGGTTATGTTGCCCTGGCCCCAGTCATCAACCTCATTGGCAATAGGAGCACGCCATACGTTGGCAGCAAGAGGCTGGTTGAGCAGTTCCTTTCCGCCCTGGACAATCTGGCAGAGCTGGCCATCGGCTGAGAAGCGGTACTCAAAGCCATCGCCTGATACCAGAATGCCATCTTCATTCTGCTTCAGGTCAAGTCTGCCCTGTGCAGGGGCCTTCTCAACGGCAGGAATGTTCCATGGAAGTTCTATCTGGTCCCATGCAACCTGGTGTCCGGCATCGGCCCAGATTTCATTAGTCTTAAGGTTGGTTGAGAACATGATTCTGTACTCCTTGCCAGGCTTGATTGATGGCTTGGTGAACGGAACCGTTATGACCTTGCGACTTGAAGGATCAACCCCTGGGGTAAGCTTACCCTGCTGCAGGACCTTGTCATCTTCATAGAGAGCCCAGTCCATATCCCAGTGGTCTGTGCTGAGGAATGAATTGCGGTTCCAGACCTCAAATGTACCGTTCTGAGCCTTGACAAGGCTGACCACAACAGGCTGTGTGCTCTTCTTAACCTGATAGATTTCAGGCTGGACTGTACGGTCAGGGAAGATTGTACCGTATGTACGTCCACCTATGCCGTAGGTGTAGAATGTGCCGTCAACAGTCTCAGTCTCAAAATCAAGCCAGAGAAGTGCGTTTTCGGGCTTCAGTTCATCGGCCGTAAGTACGCGGTCTGAGATGCAGATATTGTCAAGCTGGGCATCGCACACATATACGCGTGTGTCCTGACCATGCTCCTGAATGTTACGGCCTATGTTGACCGGATATGGGGCATTCACAATGTTTCCGTTTGCAGCGGCCTCAGCCGGCTGTGCATCGTCAATTGCAAGGGTCATCTTCTCACCGTCATAGATTGCAACCACATGGTGCCAGTTCAGCTCCCAGTCAGCAGGGAGCGATGCAGTTACGGTACGCTTGCCTCTTGGAGTATTCAGGTAGAACTCAAGATTCTCCTTGCCGCGCTGCTGGACTCCGTACTGCCAGCTGCCCTTGGTCAGGAATGAGCCGCAGCTGCTTACCAGTTCGCCCGGACATACGTCAAAGGCAATTGTCAGCTGGTTGCCGGTGATATCAAGGATTGGGTCCTGATATACCTCAATCCACTCATCATGACCGTTCAGGTCAATCACATGGTTCTTCTTGTTTCTTGCAGTTACAATCTTGGCATGACCCATGATGCCTGACAGGATTCCGTGTCCGCTCACATCGGCAATCTTGCGTACAGGATCCTCAAGTCCGATAGAGACAAAATCCCACAGGGCACCACCCATTGAGCGGTCGTACTTGTAGATAACCTCCCACATTTCATCAAGGTTACCGCCTGCATTACCGGCTACTGAGATATACTCATCCATGAATGAAGGACGTGTATCGCCATCGAATCCCTGGCCCACCTTCATTTCAAGAGCCGATGGAGTTGGATAACGCGGGCCAATGATATCCTCAGCTGCATGGCTGTAGGCATTACCACCGTACATCCAGTAGCGTGTGCCGTCAAGACGCTTGCCCTCCTTGATGACCTCGCCAATGAGGACACCCTCACCGCTCTCATTTCCTGCGCTCCAGAAGAGTACGCAAGGCTGGTTGCGGTCACGGTAAACAAGCTGCTGAACACGCTCCAGGTACATCTCCTTGAAAGCCTGATTGCTGCTCAGACGCTCGGTTGCATGGGCCTCATCGCCAGTCTCATCAATTATGTAGAGACCATACTTGTTTGCAAACTCCAGATAACGTGGAGTTGGTGGGTAGTGCGATGTACGTACTGCATTGAAGCCGAACTGCTTCAGAATCTTCATATCCTTCTCAATCAGCTCATCTGGCACCATGTGGCCTGTTACAGGGTCCTGCATGTGGCTGCACTCGGCATTGACCTTGATATTCTTGCCGTTCAGGTAGAATACACCGTTACGGATCTCGGTCTCCTTGAAGCCAATGTTCTGAGTGCGCTCCTCAACCAGTTTGCCATCAGCAGAATAGAGCTGCATTATAACCTTGTAAAGATAAGGAGTATCGGCAGTCCACTTGTTTGGATTGGTAACCATGGTATTCATTGAGAGAGTCTTGGTGCCGGCAGCCATTCCATCATAGGCAGCATTGCCGCTCTTCATCTCAGCAATCTGCTTACCCGATGCGTCAACCAGTGTGCTCTTGACATAATAGCCTCCCTTCTGAGCCTCAAACTGACTCAGGGTCACTTCAATGTTCAGACTAGAATTGACATATCTGTCATCAAGGTCTGTGGTGATGTACCAGTCATAGATACAGGTCTTTGGCTTGGCGTAGATGTTCACATCATCAAAGATACCAGCCAGGCGCCAGTAGTCCTGACCCTCCAGATAATAGCCGTCACTGTACTTGGTTACAAGGACTGTCAGCTGGTTCTTACCCTTCTTCAGGAACTTGGTGATATCATATTCCGACGGCTCCTGCGCGCCCTCGTTGTAGCCCACATACTGGCCGTTAATCCATACAAAGCTGGCCGATGCCACCTTCTCAAATCGCAGAATGATCTCCTGACCGTTCCAGTCAGAAGGCACGGTGAACTCTGTACGGTAGGCACCGGTCGGGTTGTACTCACGTGGAACATAAGGTGGGTTTGGCTGGAACGGGGTCGATACATTCCTGAACAGGGCATCGCCATAGCCCTGCATTTCCCAGTTTGACGGAACCTGTATTGTTCCCCACTTGCCGTCCTTGAAATCTGCTGCCCAGAATTTTGCCGGGATTTCCTCAGGGGTCTCGGCAAAGAAGAACTTCCATGTTCCGTTCAGCAGTTTGCTCTGCTTAGGAATGTAATAGGCATGTGGGGCCAGCTGATTCTCTCCGAACACTTCGGTGTTCTCAATGTAGCTGTAGATGTCGCTGATGGCATCCGGTCCTGCATGACATACGCCAGAAAAAGGCAATGCCAGGAGTAGAATTGGAATTAATTTCTTGTTCATATCATCATTTTTTAGAATTCATATAATAGTATTCCTGAGACTACTTTTTATCGCCCAACAGAAGTTTTAACTGCTTATCAAAATCGGACATTATCTCTTGATCCTGAATGATGCGATACTTCTCATATTCGGTAAGAGCCTTATCCATAGCTTGCTCATGTGAGATACGTCCGGCATCAGGAAGTAAAGGACGATCGGCCAGCTCCATGTATCGTTTCAACAGAGCTGCCCAATCTGCCATAGTCATCAGGATATGGTCTTGAGCCCGTTGCTCAGCAATGTCGATAAATGCACTACTTAACCTGTTCAGCGAATCAATTTCCTTTTCACTCAGATAGTTCTTGCCATTTGTCACATCTGACTTGACAACTCTTCCGTCAGGAGCATTCTTCCATGTGGTCAATCCCATGTGCGGACGCTCAGCATCGGCTCGCTCAAAGATGAGTTCAGCTGCAGTCTTCTGTGTTACGGCATAGTGCATTGTATTCTGCAGCATCTTGAAGAATGAGCGCGTCATCTCCGAATCCTTGTCATAGTCAGAACTACACTCGCTGTAGATGTCTGTAATCTTCTGATAATAACGGCGTTCAGAAAGACGAATCTCGCGTATGCGGTCAAGCAGGTCATCAAAGTAGTCAGCCCCGAAAACATTCTTGCCTTTTAGGCGTTCATCGTCCAAAACAAAGCCCTTTGTAAGGTACTCCTTCAGCACCCCGGTTGCCCAGATGCGGAACTGAGTTGCCTCATAACTATTCACGCGATACCCCACAGCGATGACAACGTCTAGGTTGTACATCATTACCTCACCAGACCATTTGTCCGAAGGTATTCGAATTTTTCGAATTGCATCGGACAAATGGATTTCTCCACTATCATTAATTTGAGATAGGTGATAATTGATTGTGTTTGTTGCAACCCCAAACAACTCTGCCATTCTCTGCTGGGAGAGCCAGAATGTGTTAGTATCAAAAACAACCTGAACCTGGGTCTTGCCTTTTGCCCCTTTGTACAACAGAATCGTTGACTCCAGGCTCTTGGCCATAAGTTCAGGCGTGATGGTAGAACTGAAATACTCCTGTGCCACCTTCACCAAGTCTTTCTTCTTGTCTGCATTCATTGCAACAGACATGCAGGCAGCACGTGACAGCATGATGCTCGTCACCTCTCTTATTGCACCGCTGCCCAATTCTGCCATCTCCGTTATTTCACGGAAATGCTCAGAAAGCGGATACCCTTTCCCAGAAGTCCACGCCTGAGCCTTAGCTATGACACGTTCAAAGTTCCAATACTTGCCATAGCCCATGACACGAGCCAACTTGCGTGAATTCCACCATTCCTTGCCTTCGCTGTCCACCTCACGCAACTGGTCAAAAGGCGACTGAAGCTCAGGATATTCTAATATCATCTTCTTGTTGAATTTTTCTGGAGGTACTCCTTGAAATAAACACCTTGTGTTGTAGGAGTAAAATTCCAGTCCTTGATCAGAGTCGGTGCCCAGCTGGTATCAAAACACCAGACTGTGAATGAGATTCCCTTCTCTTCAAAGTACTTTGTAATATGCTCGCCATAAACTACCGTTGACTTGACCGGAACGTGAGCGCCAGGCTCATCCTCAAGGCAGAAGCCAATTTCTGTGCAGACAACAGGATAAGTATCAGCAACATAGCCAAAGTCCTTTTCCCACTGCTCCTCCCATGGCTGGTCACGCTTCTGTGGATATGGATGAGCCACGTATCCTACGTTTCTTCTTGCAATTGGCTCCTTTGCAACCGGGGTAAGGTCATAAGCCCAGTTGAAACCTGCACAGAGGCAGACCGCATTAGGATTGTATGTGCGGATAGTGTCAATGATCTGCTCCTGCAGGGCCTTCCACTGGGTCCAGTTCATTCCCTGAGTACCGGCGGCAGTAACTGTAGGCTCATTGAATATCTCATACAGGGCTACCTGTGGTTCATCTGCATAGTGCTGTGCAATTGTACGCCAGAACTTGAAAGCCTCTTCTTTTGTGGTGTTGTACATTCCTGAAGTATATTTCTCAGTTCCAAGATTACCAATTGAATGCCAATCCATTATGACATACATTCCACGCTCCTTTGCCCACTCTACACCCTGGTCCATGATGGCAATTGTCTTGTCCCATCCGTAATTGTTAAGATTCTGGGGATGCACGGCAAAGCGGACGACGTTGGCTCCCCACTCGGCTGCCTCATCAAAATATCTCTCGTTCCACTGACCCTCACGTGCAAGCTTGACCGGATCAGAATAACAGAGTCCACGGAAAATCAGCTCCTTTCCGTCCTGACCAATAAACTTGTTTCCTTCAACCTTGACCCAGGCCGGCTTGGCTGAGCAAGATGACAGCAGCATCATTGCGGCTGCCATGATAAATCCCTTAAGTTTCATACAATATCCGTTATTATTTATTGAGAACAAAAATATTATAAAATGAGTACCTTTGCAACATTATGAAGCACAAAACAATCACACTGTTGATAACCCTTGCACTTTGCCTCAGCGCAAGTGCCAGGAAAGGCATTCTGGTAGCCCAGTTCGGCACCAGCAATGCAGAGGGACGTCATGCCGCCCTTGATGTCCTGTTTGGAGAGATAGCATCAGAGAATCCTCAGTACACTGTACGTGAAGCATATACGTCCCCAACAATCAGACGAGCCCTGCAGAAGCAAGGAACCAAGAAGCAGTCTGTAACCGACGCACTCCTTCAGATGCACCTTGACGGAATTGACACCGTTTACATTCAGCCGACTTTCCTGCTTGACGGCGTTGAGATGCAGATGCTACGTGAAGAAGCATCGGACGTAAGCCGGTTCTTCAACCATGTTCAGGTAGGTGTTCCGCTCCTTTATGAGATAGAAGATTTCAGAAACCTGACTTCACTGCTTGCAAAGACAAAGCCAAATACCAGATCTGCAATAATGTATGTTGGACATGGCAATGAATATGCATCGACAAGTGCTTACGCTATGCTTGGCCAGATGCTCTCACATGAGCAGCCCGATGCCTACATTGGAACCATTGAGGGATGGCCGGACATTGAGACATCGGTTGCACAGCTCAAAGGCCGGAAGTACAGACAGGTGACTCTGATACCGCTTCTTCTGGCCTGCGGAGTCCATGCCCATGAGGACATTGATGAAGAGTGGCGCCCTGCCCTAGAAGAGCTTGGCCTTAAGGTTGACGTACTTTTTCAGGGTCTGGGAGAATCTGCAGAGATCAGGGCTCTTATAAAGAACCACCTGGAATCATTGCTTGCAGAATAAACAGTAATGGTGATTCCTCTCCTTCTACTGGCATTCATATTGCTGTGCCGCCTGTTCCAGCCGCTGGCCGATGCCTACGCCCTGCACATATACCCACTGCTGTCATCAATATTTTCTCTTGTCTCTTCTGCAGTGCCGTTCTGCCTTGAAGAGATAATTGTATTGGCTTTTGCAGCATTCTTTATCTGGAACATTGTAAAGGTTATCAGGAACAAGAACTGGAAAACGTTCTTTTTAAATGAGATATGGCTCTTGCTTTGGTTTGTGGCATGGTTCTACATTGGCTGGGGAATCAACTATTTCCGTTCTCCGCTGCACCAGCGTGTTGAAGCACCTATTGCCAGGTTTGACAATGAGGTATTCCGTTCTTTCCTTGATTCATACACAGAAGACTTGAATGCGTCATACGAAGAATCACACTCAGGTTCTGATTCCGGAATGAGTGCAAAGATGATGCTCAAAGAGGCAAAGAGTCTCTATTCAAAGGTTCCGGAACGCTACGGACTTGCCACCCCAAGAAGCTGGCACAGAGTAAAGTATCCGTTATTGAACCGCATGTATTCCGGTATTGGCGTACTTGGATTCATGGGACCGTTCATGGCGGAATCACAGCTTAACAGAGACCTGCAGCCCATGCAGTTCCCATTCACGCAGGCTCATGAGTATGCCCATCTGCTAAGCGTCAGCAATGAGGCAGAGGCCAACTGGTGGGCCTATCAGGTCTGCTCCCATTCTGAGAACCCGGCAGTCCGTTACAGCGCGTTCTTCTCTGTCTTCAGCTATGTGTGGAACAACGCCCGCAGAGTATTGTCAGAGCAGGAGTTCCAGGAATGGAGGGCATCAGTCTGTCCGGGTGTCATTGACAATGCCAATGCCGAGACAGAATTCTGGCGTTCACTGCGCTGGGATCTTCTGGACCGCACGCAGGAGTTCTTCTACAACCTTTATCTGAAGGGAAACGGAATAAGTTCCGGAATGCAGAACTATTCAGAGGTTGTGGCACTCATTCTCTCTGTGCCCTCTCCTTTTGAATGATTAGATAGCAATAAGTGCAGCAATCTGCCCAAGCCAGTAGGCATCGGTCTCCGTAAATGTATCAAAGTACTGGCTGTCAATATCAAACACGCCTGTCACCTGACCATCTTCATTGTGGATAGGCACAACTATTTCACTGTTCGATGCACTGCTGCAGGCAATATGCCCCGGAAATTTGTGGACATCGGGAACAACAACCGTGCGGTCTTCTGCCCATGAAGTTCCGCAGACACCACGCCCCTTTTTGATTCTTGTACAGGCAACCGGACCCTGGAACGGGCCAAGCACAAGAACTCCATCAATTACACGATAAAAGCCTGTCCACCAGAATTTCATCTCTTCATGGATTACGGCTGCGATATTTGCCATCAGGCACACTGCGTCTGTCTCACCCTCTGCCAACGAGCGGCATTCGGCCAGAATACCCTCATATTTGCTTGCTTTCTCAGTCTCTGTCATGACATTTGCGATTGTGGGTGCAAATATACAAAAGTTGCACTATCACGAGAAAACCATGATGGTGCAACTTTCCGTCGTATTAGTGCTTCACAGCAGTAAAACGGCTCCGTTACATGAGAAGCTTTGTTGCCCACAAACCATGGAGACTGCAGTACGCATAGACCGTTACGGCCTTGTCGTTATACAGACAGAAATGCGCCTCGGCTACGTCATCTGCCCCTCCGTTTTTCAGGAAGACCATCTGCGCTCCATGTTCTGATTCCAGATATATGAAATTTATATGGTGGCCGGTAGTCATTGGGTGCGGTTCAGATCCGACCTTGACAACCACCATGTTGTCATGACACGGGAATACGGCATGATGAATGGTTACTTTAGGAACGTGCTTCTCTACAGAAGCATCCGTCTCATTTGGAGTCAGGACCTGCATAGGTTCACCACAGCAGACAGGTGTCACACCGCTGTCAACTGTCTTGACCATTACATTCCCGCAATGAGGACAATGATAGAATTTTGTTGCCATAGGACTTAGTAGTTTTGTTAAACATGCCGCAAAACTACATCAGCAACTCATCCTCACTCTATCACTTCATCAAAACACTCAGTACATTGATAAAAACCGGCAATCATTTACGGAAAAGCTCCTTTGTACAGTCAAGCCACAGGTCTGCCAGCTTCCTGTGACCGGCCGGCGTAGGATGAATGCCGTCCCAGCACCAGTAACTGACACCCTGCGATGGATATGCCATTGGCAATTCCTTCATCAGACTGTCAAACGGAACTACAATTGCTCCGACCTGGTCTGCAAGGCGACGGACAACCAAGTTTACACCCTCAATCATTTTTTCACGGGTTTCATACGATGCGGCATCGCCTACTCTGCCTACTTTAGCCGTAAAAGTGGTACACAAAACAATCTTCAGTTCCGGATTAGCCTGGATAGCCTTATCCAGGAGCTGCCTGTATTGCATCTCCCAGCCCCTGTAGTCAAAAGAACTGCCGCCACCTTCTACAATCTGATGGACGTCATTGGTTCCAATCATTACAGAAAGTATGTCAGGGTGCTCGTCAATGACATCGGCCTGCCACCTCTTTTCAAGTTTTGACAGGTCATCGCCGCTGATTCCACGGTTCAGGAACTGATATTCACGTTCAGGGTAATCCCCCAGAAGCTGACTTGCACACAGCATCATATAACTGTGACCGAATATGTGGTTCTGGTCCCAATGGTTGCGTTTGTCCGATGCCATATCCGTACCGCCGCTGTTTCCCCAGCCTCCGTCAGTAATGGAATCACCTATAAACAGAACGCGGATGCCGGCACTTGCCGATGCAAGTCCTACCACCAGAGCAGAAAGCAGAAGCAATGCCTTTCTGGAAAAATTACTCATAGACGTCAGATTGTTATTTTTCTCAAAGGTATGAAATTGAATCAGAAACCACAACTCAATAGTGTCCCAAAGAGTAAAATCTGACAGAAATATACATTTTGAGAGTCAACCATAATACCTATAGATTACATTTGCCTTGAGAAAAAGATGAACAAATATGCTTACATTCAACATCATGGCAATCATGCCGTTTCTTTGCTCGCTCTTCTGGCTGGCAATCTACCTGCTTGAATTCAGAAATTCCGATGAACCACGCCGTTACTTCATCTGGTTCATAATAGCCTGCACAGGCTTCCAGCTTGCCAGGATGTTCAGGCTTACGTTATGTCCTGAACAACTCATCACGCCATGCCATATTATCTCAAGATCTCTTTACATCTTCTTTGGTCTGGCTCTTTATCCGACAGCATTCCTATACATCAACGCACTTACCTCAGAGAAGGATTCCAGGCACAGATTCCGTCTTTCAATCTTACTGTTCCTAGCTGTTGACCTGTTAATTGTTGCAGTATTCATTCTGGCACGTGAAGCAGACTGGATCAGATACTTCACCTTCATCATGCTGATTGCAGAGATTCTTCTGTTCAGCGGCTACGGCTACAGTTCAATCCACAGATACAGAAACAATCTGTACAACTTCTATTCTGACACAGAAGGAATGAAACTGACATCACTGGTCAATATCTTCTACATTTTCCTTACCATCTCAGTAATCAAATCCCTGTTCCTGGCTCTTGGTAGGAATCTGGCATCGAACATCATTTCCGTTTCCGTACTCTCAGTATCGTTCACGGTCATTCTTTTCATCATCTGCTACAACGTTTCAAAACGCTCATTCTCAATTCAGGACTACGAACAGGACGTAAACAAAAGCGTACAGCAGCCACACAAGGACCAGGAGCGTGCAAATGCTACACGGCAGGAGATAGCACGGCAGATCCTTGAGGTCATGGATAAGAAGAAACTATATCTGAAGCCCAGTCTCAGCATTGTTGACGTGGCAATGGAGGTCGGCACCAACCGTACCTATATTTCTGACAGCATAAACACCGTATTGAACCAGTCATTCAACGACTTCATCAACAGCATGCGTGTAGAAGAAGCAAAACGCCTGCTCAATACCGGTAAGTACGGAGCAGGCAATCTTGCGGATCTGGCATTGGAGTGCGGCTTCTCAAGCGAATCGGCCTTCTACCGCAACTTCAGAAAGTTCTGTGGGACGTCACCAGCCAAAATGGGAGCCCCTACTGTTACTCATTAGCCATCTTGCCGGTATTAGTTTATTTCTCCATTTCTGCAAGCTGGCCCATAACCTCCTTTATGGCAGCATCAAGCTGAGGATCCTTGTTCTCCAGACGATCCTTGAAGGTATTGCGCACATAGATGTCCGGCTTGACACCCACATTCTCAAGATCCTGACCCTTCTCGTTGTAGCAGCCCCATGCAGGCATGCGGCAGGTAGAGTTGTCAATCAGTCTTACTGATGACGTGAAGATGATCCATCTGTAGGTCTCAGTACCAACCAACTTGGCCAGTCCAAGGGTCTGTATTCCGTTTGAAGTAACCTCAGCATCGCTCAGGCTATGCTCGTTCACAAGCACCACGATAGGCTTGCAGGCTGGTGTCACATTAGGATGCGAACTGCGGTCAAAGTCTCTGTGACTCCATGTGAAGTACTCCTTCTGGCTCAGGAACTCAATAACTTCATTGTGTACGTTACCACCATTGTTATACCTGAGATCCAGGATAAGGGCATCCTTGTTTGATGCATCGGTGTACATGTTCAGAAGGAAGTTCTGCAGGTCATCGTCACCCATAGCGCGCATGTGGATGTACGCAACACGGTCACCGGTCTTCTCCTTGACCATAGCCTTACGCTGGTCCTCCCACTCCAGATACTGAAGAGTCTTGAATGCAGGAGCAGTTGTTGTGTGGGTCTTTACCGTGAACTCCTTGCCGCCACGCTCAAACGTCAGCGACAGTTCATCCTTCTTTACCGGTGAAGAGAAATACATCTCTCTGTTCTTCTTTGGATCAACCCTGACACCATCAACGGCCACAAGCCTGTCACCCTTCTTCAGGTCGATCTCAATCTTGTCTGCAGGAGACTCCCTGAGCACACGGTCAACCACGTAAGCCTTGCCATCCTCTTCAGAGAACACGATGCCTGTTGCCATTGTATAGACATCGGTAAGACTACCCTCTTCTGCTCCGTTGGTAGAGAATCCAAGATGTGACGAATTAAGTTCTCCTAGCATGTCTGTTATCAGCGTTCTGAGCTGCTGACGCGTATGAACGTACTGCAGCAGAGACGAATAATACTCCCTGATGCCCTCCCAGTCTGCACCATGCAGCTCAGGATCATAGTAGTTCTGCTTGAGTGTACTCCATACCTCATAGAACATCTGCTCAAACTCATCGGTAATCAGTTTCTCAATGTTCTTTGAGAATTCAATGTTCGATGCAGAACCGCCAGCGGCATCGACCTTCTTGATCACATTGCCGTCAAGTGCAAAGAGTTCAGTCTTTGAGGCAAAGAACATTCCGGAACGCAGATCCTTGATGACCTTTGGCTTTGCCTCAGAATCAGACAGGTCAAGGCTCTTGTACACACGTGAGCCATCGTCGCCAGTACCGCCATAGATCAGATATGACTTATCCTTGTTCTGGAAGACGTATGTGCTGAACTGGCTTCCAACGCGGTCAACCCGCTCCATGCGGCGGAAGATTTCAGAGTAATCAATGACAACAGTCGAATCCTTCTTTTCCTTGTTCTTTTCCTTATCCTTGTCCTTCTTCTCTTCCTCAAACAGTTTGTCATAGACGTCAGACTTGAAAGGAGTGTCATACTTCCTGAGAGGCAGTTTGTACAGATAGTCCGAAGAACCGCGCGGGAATGAAGTATTCTCAAAGTTTGCAAGCAGATACATGTATTTGCCATCCGGACTGAATACCATGCCATTCTCTTCCGATGCAGAATTGGTCATGTTTGTAAGCGTTCCGTCAGACATTGAGTAAATGTAGATATCATCCTCAAACCTGTTCTTGGCCACAAAGGCCACCAGCTTGTCATCAGAAGAGAAACGGATATCAGTGCCGTAGAATGACCAGAACTCTGCATTGGCTATGTTCTGGGTCAGTCCCTGCTCGGTAAAATAGAGCATGATTGAATTGTTGCCGTCAAGGAAGGCAATTCGGTCATTTCCATGAGACATTACAATCTCCCTGACGTCATGGTCAGGACAATAGACCTCTGTCTCTGGGGTCTTTCCGTCTGCACCTATTTTATAAAGGCCTACAGGTCCTTGGTGGGTACGGGTATAATAGATTGTGGTATTGTCCTTGCCCCAGAGAACCTCAACGACACGTTCATTTGCTGGTGTTTCAAGCTGCTGGACATATTTGCCCTTTGCATCTGTAACAAAGAGAAGTCCCCTGATTACAAGTGCAAACTTCTTGCCATCAGGTGAGACAGCAGCGTTTGTAGGCCTCTGGTTTGTGAATGAGCGCTTCACCTCTGCGCCCGATGCAGCAACGGTTATTTCAGGAACGGTAACCTTACCGCTCTTTGGATCAAGCAGATGCATCTGGTAATCCTTCAGGAAGACAATCCTGCTTCCGTCAAATGAGATTGATGGGTACTGTACCGACTTGTCAAATGATGTGAGCTGGCGCGGAGCTCCCCCCTTGACGTATGCTGCAATATTTGACTCACCGCCAAACTGGTCTGTCACATAGTAGAGATTGCCATCACGGTCAACCATAGGCCACGAATCCTTTCCCTCATAATCTGTCAGTTCCGTATATTCCTTCTTCCGTGGATTCCAGGATTTGATGTTCGGGTTGTGGTCACCTACATAATGCTTTCTTGTAGGAAAACTGATGGCCTCACCGGACTCATTGAAATAGAATTCGCCGGTCTTTGGATTCTCCTTCAGGTTCACAATTGTATTGAAGTATCCCGGGAACATAAGCTGCGGTGTGCCACCGCTTGCTGGAACCCTGTATGTGGTACGTGATGAGCTGGAACGCTGTGACTCCATGTAGATGTATTTGCTGTCAGCAGACCAGCTTACCGGATAGTCACGGGCATCGGCAAATGTAAGCTGAACAGCCTCACCGCCAGCGGTCGGCACTACATATACGTCATTGTTACCCATGATGTCAGATGAAAATGCAAGCATCTTGCCATCAGGTGAAACTACAGGATTACCTTCAAAACCGCCCAGAGAGATAAGCCTTAGGGCAAGGCCACCTTCAGAAGGCACCTGGAAGATATCGCCATCATATTCAAAATAGATTGTCTTGCCGTCAGGAGACAGACTTGGTCTTGAGGCAAAACGGACAGTTTCTGCTGATGCAGCTGTGGTAATTGCTGCAGCAAACAGCATTGCAGACAGTTTTCTCATATTCTTATTTCTTTAATTTCAAGTAATTGCATGATATCATACTGCCATCATCGCGGCGCAGGTGCATTCCTCCGCCCTGACAGTAGCGCCAGGCATCGCACTCCTGGCAGGCATCGCGCTTCATGGCCTTACGGTCCCTGAACTCATGGAAACCGTTCTCCCAGACCTGCCAGAAATCATCCTTGTAGATGTTGCCCTGGTGGTAATTGCTTCTTATGCTCAGACAGCCGGAGATGCTTCCGTCATTCAGGACCGATGCCACATTGACCCCGGCATAGCAGTTGTATATGGAGTCGCGGACCTGTCCCTCCCATTCTCCAAGGAACCCTTCACATGAGAAGTTCAGGTTGATTGCCCCATCCTGCCTGGTCTGGACAATGAATTCCATCAGTTCCCGGAACTGTTCATCAGAGAGCAGCAACTCACGGTTGTCGCACGCCCTTCCCATTGGAACTATCGTGAAGATACGCCAGCGCTTTACGCCTTTTGAGATCAGGAAATCACGCAATTCAGGCAGATATCTGAACGTGCGCTGGTTGACACAGGTTATAAGGTCCCAGGTAAGTGTCTCAGTCTTGACCAGAAGGTCTATGGCATTCAGGGCACGGCTATAGCTCAGATTGCTGCCGCGCATCCAGTTGTGGTCCTCTTCAAACGCGTCAAAGCTCATGGCCAGGCTGTCAAGCCCTGCATCAAGAAGGTCAATCAGCATCTCACGGTTCAAAAGCATGCCGTTCGTAACCATTCCCCAACGGTAGCCGCGCGCCTTTATCTGGCGTCCACACTCAACAATATCCTTTCTGACCAGCGGCTCGCCTCCGGTAGTAACCACGACAACCTGGTCTGGATCAACGTCATCAGGACGGGAATCAAGCACCTTCAGGAAATCATCCAGGGGCATATCCTCTGTGCCGGCAGTAGAACGGCAGTCACTTCCGCAGTGCAGGCAACTCAGGTTGCATCGCAATGTACACTCCCAGAATAACTGATTAAGGCGATGCTCAAGCACAGCAGTCTTGTTCGTCGCCCTGTTCAGTTCCAATTTCAATCTTGTTGAAAGTGGCAGTTTCATCGTTTACTTATCCTCTGATTCCAGATTCCGGATTGACAACTTCATGGAGTCAATGTCATGGCTGATCTGGGCATTCTCCCGACTGCGCCTCTCCATCATCTCTGGTGGGCCATATATTACCACGCCCTTCCTATGGTCCAGAATCTTCTGAAGCGAGTCAATCTCAGTCTGCAGACGTCGTATTTCAGACTTTCTGTCAACCCTCATTGAAGGCGGTTCAACCCCATAGAGAGCCATTATCCTGTCATAACGGTTCTCTATAACCTTCACGTTCTTTCCTTTACGCACCGCCCTATGCTGTGACTTGCAGGCACCCGTGACTGTCAGTATCCCGACAGACAGCAGATAGAGCACCAGGCTCCATCCCTTTGATAAGATTATTCTGAATTTCCTGTACCTCATGACAATGGCAAAGGTAACAATTATTTTAAGAAATGGACACGATATACCGTACCACCTTTTTCTTTTCCCCCATAGTCCTGCAGATAGATCCTCTTCCTGAAGATTGATATATCCTCAGGCTCATGGCTGAAGCTTTCAAGCATCCAGCTTTCGGTATTGCCCGATGCCAGGTCAAATGCATGCAGCGCACGTCTTCCTGCCAGACCTGAATCCATGTCCTGTGGGACCGGCCCGTCCGGCAGATACATGACACCTCTTGATATATGGTTTCCCTGAGCAATCATCACAGCGTCAACGGTCCAGGACTGAATGACATCATTCTCTGTAAAGGAAACATCGCCCTCTTCTATGTCCGGCAACCTGAAACTCCTGACCCTCTTTGCCTTCATGTGCTGTCCACCATAAGTATATATGAGTCCCCGGCTTGCATCGATGCTCCAGTCAAAGTAACGGTCGGCATCGGCCCCGGTGTAACGGATTGTCTGAATGACCTTTATGGTGTCAGTTGAGACCTCACACACAAAGCACGCATTCCCAGCTCCACACTCCGACAAATACAGATACGGGAATCCACCCCTGCCCTTTTTCTTTCCAAAGTTTGCACTGTTGCAGTGAGCAGACCCAACTTCCAGCATGAAGCTGTGCACAAAAGTCCTGCGCCTGATATCATAGACGATGCACTGTCCGCCATCATGGAAAGAGAAAGCATACCTGCCATGAACGGCAAATCCCTGGACTGGCCTGTCCACCCTGATTCCTGCAGGAACCGCCTCCTTCTCATTTATCAGCACTTCTGCCCGGACCCTGTCACGAGCGTACGTTAATACCGGCAACAGAACAGCCAGAACCGTTGCCAGATATCTTCCAAACTTGTGTCCCATACCTTACAGATTCTAGATCAAGACTTCCTGATAGTGGCAGCATAGGCGCTGTTGCAGAGGCCCAGAATAGCAGAAATCAGGAACAGGGTTTCAATTCCCAGAACCTTCCATATCCATCCTCCAAGAAGTGCTATGAAAATGGTTATGAAATGATTAACCGAAATACCGGTAGAGATTGTGGCGCGCATCTCATCCTTGTTCTCCGATATGTCCTGGACATACACGTTCGATGCCATTGAGGCCAGTGAAATTACAGAGTCCAGCACATAATTGACGCAGCATACAATCATTGCGGTATGCATCGGGAATATATGATGTGCATATCCGTAGAAGAAGCAGACAATCACCAGAATCAGCGTATCACCAATCATAACCGGCTTGTAGCCAATCCTGTCAATCAGCTTACCCACCAATGGAGCCAGACAGAAACAGGCTATTGCCGAAATTGCAAACAGAAGACTTATGGTACCCGCATCGGCCCCATAGAACAATATCAGGACATACGGACCGAATGTAAAGAACACCTGCTTGCGTGCACCGTAAAAGACCTCAAGCATGTAGTACTTCCTGAATTTCCTACGGAAATAGAAACGGCTCTTGCTCTTGTCCGTATTGCTCTGCCCTGTCAGCCTGAGGCTTGCCACCATTGCCGCGAACATGAATACCGATGCCACCATGAATGTCGGAGAGAACAGCCTTGTGCTCTGGACAACTGCGAACGCAGCAATCACCACCAGATAACCGAACAGATTACCAATCTGGTATATGGAATTCTGATAACCTAGAGCCTGTCCTCCTTTACCCTCTCTGGAATACTCCAAAGAGAGCGTGTTCTTCATACCCAACTGGATATGCTCTCCTGTCGAGTAAATGAAAATGGCCATGATTACCATCATCTTTGCCGGGGTGATGATTGCCTGCATGGTCATGCCCACAACCATGATGACCATACCTATCTTGTACATCTTCTCTGCAGAAGAACGGTAGAATACCGCCAGGATCAGAACCAGCAGAAGCCCCGGCAATTCACGGAAGAACTCTGTCAGTCCGCGGTCAAACTCCTGCATGTGGACCACTTCTGCCATATAATTGTCTATGACAC
>JAKSIY010000032.1 GCA_024398535.1 Bacteroidaceae bacterium | reverse complement strand
ATGCGTGAGTTCGAGCAGATGGAGATGCAGTTCTTCATCAAGCCAGGCACAGAGCTTGACTGGTTTGCAAAGTGGAAGCAGACACGTATGGCATGGCACCAGGCACTGGGCTTCGGTGCAGACCACTACCGTTTCCACGATCATGACAAGCTGGCTCACTATGCAAATGCTGCTACAGACATTGAGTTCCTGATGCCATTCGGCTTCAAGGAGGTTGAGGGTATCCACTCACGTACCAACTTTGACCTGTCACAGCATGAGAAGTTCAGCGGCAAGAGCATCAAGTACTTTGACCCAGAGCTGGGCGAGAGCTACACTCCATACGTCATTGAGACCTCAATCGGTGTTGACCGTATGTTCCTGAGCGTAATGTGTGCTTCATATGAGGAGCAGCAGCTTGAGAACGGCGATACACGTACCGTACTCCACCTGCCGGCACCACTTGCTCCTGTCAAGCTGGCTATCCTGCCTCTTGTAAAGAAGGATGGTCTTCCAGAGCTTGCACGCAGCATCCAGAATGACCTGAAGTTCCACTTCAACTGTCAGTATGATGAGAAGGATTCTATCGGCAAGCGTTACCGCCGTCAGGATGCAATCGGTACTCCATACTGTATTACAGTTGACCACCAGTCTCTTGAGGATGGTACCGTTACCCTGCGTAACCGTGACACCATGCAGCAGGAGCGCGTTGCCATCAAGGATCTGAATGCAATCCTTGCTGACAGCGTTTCAATCACGAGTGTACTTAAGACCCTGGGATAAGAACATGAAGAGTATCCGCAACATAATTCTGGCAGCATCGCTCACGGCTCTTGGCCTGGCATCGTGCTCAGAGACCTCTCAGAAATCAGAGTTTGCAGACTGGAAAGAGAGAAACGAGGCTTTCGTTGACTCCCTGGCATCGGCAGCAGTTCCTGGACTGACAGCCCAGAGCGCATCTGAAGGTCAGCTGTTCAGGATACTCTCATACACTCTTGACCCTACAGTCACAGACTGGGAAAACACCAAGTACGTATATTGCAGAATAGTAAAGAAAGGAGCCGGCACAGAGAGTCCGACCTTTGCAGACAGCGTAAGGATCAACTACCGCGCAAGGCTAATTCCTTCTGACAGCTATCCTGAAGGATACGTTGTGGACCAGTCATACAAGACTCCGAAACTTGACCCGACAATCAATGTTCCAAAGGCATTTGTCATGTCAAACCTTGTAAAGGGAATGGCTACTGCCCTGCAGAACATGAATGAAGGTGATATCTGGAAGATTTACGTTCCGTTTGAGCTGGCTTACGGATCAGCCAAGTCCGGCGAGATTCCTGCCTACTCAACGGTTGTCTTTGACTTGAACATGACAGAATTTGCCGTTGCCGGCAAACCTCTTTCAAGATTATAAAGTAGAAGAGAAAAGAAGAAGGACCGGCTTCCTGTTAGGAAACCGGTCCTTCTTCTTTTATACAGATATCCGTATCACTTCTTTGAAATCATCTTTCTCATACTTCTGTTCTGTTAGGGTTAGTCAATTATCAGTTTTACCTTACGGAATCCGGTACGAACCTTCAGCCACTGCTCTATCAGGCCGGTATCAGTCTGCTTCTCTGCCTTTTCACATTCAACCATGCATACCAGAAGAGTGTCAGCAGGATTGCCGGCAGCATCATAGCTTATATGTCCCGACAGCGAGGCCGATGCCAGGGCAGGCTCTATAGCCTTCAGTTCCCTGACTATTGCAACTTCATCAAGGCTGTCTGCAACCTGTATCATTGACAGTTCGTTCCTCAGGATTTCTATCTGGCGATTCTTCTCAGCAAGCAGGTCAGAGTAACCCAGCTGCAGGGCAGATACATCAAGACGGTCATCGGAACCGGTCTGGATTACCTGCAGTCTTACAGCCCTCAGATGATATGGCTCCTTCTCCATCTGTGAGCGGAGATTCTCAACCACACTCTCAGACAGATTCTCACCAATCAGCCTTACCGTTATTGACGACGGCTCTTTCCTGCTTCGGAACTTCACGTTCTGATCCAGAACCACGGTCTTTTCAAACTGGAACTCATTCTTTATAAAATTCCTTGCATTATCCTCAAAGAGTGAACGCTGGAAAATATGCACAGCAATCAGGACACTCGGAGCTGTAACCAGTAGGACTATAAAATACAGCATACGTCTCAGAGCCTTTTCACGCGCCTTATCCATCTCAGCCTGCTTCTTGTAATGCAGCATGTGAGTTACCACAAAACTGGCAATCGCAATGAACACGCTGTTTATGGTGAACAGGTACAGAGCACCCAGGATATACTTAAACTGCATAGTTGCAATTCCATATCCGACAGTACAGAGCGGTGGCATGAGCGCTGTAGCAATGGCCACTCCGGCTATGACAGTTCCGGTTCTCTCTTTTCTGGTCTGGGCCACCATTCCGGCAAGGCCACCGAACAGGGCAATCAGCAGGTCGTATGTAGTAGGCTCGGTCCTGGCCAGGAGCTCACTCCTGTCAAAGCTCATCAGCGGCAGAAGGAAGAAGAGTGTAGATGCAAATAAACTTACACCCACCATTACAAGAAAATTCTTGAAAGAGAGTTTCAGAAGATCCAGGTCATAGGTTCCAGCCGCAAATCCCATGCCTATGATAGGCCCCATCAGTGGAGATATCAGCATGGCACCTATGATCACCGCAGTGGAATTGGTATTCAATACCAATGACGCTATGAAGATGGCAAAAATCAGGACCCAAAGATTGATTCCCCTCATCTCAATGCTCTTATGAACGTTCAACGTCACCTCTTCCTGCGATGCCGTATCTGAGCCCAGCCAGAAACGCTCCTTTATTTTTTCCCTTATCAGCAACCAGCTGACACTGTCTTTCAAACTCATATTATTTCAGTACAGAAGCTTTTCAGCAAACTTATAAAAAACTTACCTTAAAGCAAAAGGATAATGGGAGCAAAAAAAGCGTAACTTTGCGCCCCGAAAAGAAAAATACCTTACAATGACATACGACAGACCAACTACGCATTACATTGGGAATGCAGTTATCAGAACTTTCAACAAGTTCTTCAAGAGTGAGACATCAAGTGGAATAATCCTTCTCATCTGTGCTGCCTTGGCAATTATCTGCGCAAACAACAGCACACTTGCACCTTATTATAATGGGTTCTTCTCAAAGGAGCTTGGACTGGAGCTTGAAGGAGTCTTTGATTTCAAGATGTCAGTTGAGGAGTGGATCAATGACGGCCTGATGGCAGTCTTCTTCCTTGTAGTAGGACTTGAGATCAAGAGAGAGATGCTGGTAGGCCAACTGTCTTCTGTCAAGAAGGCAACCCTGCCAATCATTGCAGCCCTGGGCGGCATGCTGTTCCCAGCAATGATCTACGCACTATTCAACCATGCGGCACCTACATCAAACGGATGGGGTATCCCTATGGCAACAGACATTGCATTTGCAATTGGAATCCTGTCAATCCTGGGCAACCGGGTTCCTCTGGGCCTCAAGGTCTTCCTGACAGCACTTGCCATTGCTGATGACCTTGGCTCAATTGTAGTGATTGCACTCTTCTATCCAAGCCACAGGATTGAATTCCTTTTCCTGGCTCTGGCAGCAGTTGTGACACTCTTCATGGCAATCATGAACAGGATGCGAGTCAACAAGGCCGTATTCTACGTCATCCCAGGCATCGTCCTCTGGTACTTCATGCTTCAGTCTGGAGTACATGCAACAATCGCCGGAGTAATCATGGCCATAACAATCCCTGCAAAGAGCGTAATCAACGAGATTGAGTACAGCTATGACCTGGACAATCTGACTGCACATTTCAAGGAGTTCTCAAACAACAGCGCTTCAATCCTGACAAATCCAGAAGAGCAGGCAACTATTCACAGCATCGGGGTAATTACAAAGAAGATCAACCCTCTTCTTCACAGATTTGAAGAGAGACTCCAGCCTTGGTCAAACTTCTTCATCATGCCTCTGTTTGCGTTTGCAAATGCAGGAGTTGTGTTTGACGCTTCACTTTTCAGTCTGCCTTTAGAGCCTATTGTTCCGGGCATTTTCTTTGGCCTGCTTCTGGGAAAGCCTCTTGGCATCTTCCTGACAAGCTGGATTGCAGTAAAGACCGGCATCGCAGTAATGCCAAAGGGAAGCACATGGATCCAGCTCTTCTCACTGGGTATTGTTGCCGGAATCGGCTTCACCATGGCTATCTTCGTTGACGGACTTGCATTCCTACCTTCAGGAATGCCTGAAGAGATGATACAGAACTACATCAACCTGGGAAAGGCCATAATCCTAATTACATCATGCTGCGCGGCAGTATTTGGCCTGATAGCACTGTCCCTGACATCAAAAGAGAAATAACCAGACTGCGGCACTATACAGAGAAAAGGCCCTCAAGTTCTTCTTGAGGGCCTTCCTGTTATGCATCGATATTTGCGTATGTCGCGTTCTGTTCAATGAACTCACGGCGTGGACCGACATCGTCACCCATAAGCATTGAGAAGATGTAGTCAGCCTCCTGGGCATCCTGAATCTGAACCTGCTTGAGCAGACGGTTCTCTGGGTTCATTGTTGTCTCCCACAGCTGCTCAGGATTCATCTCACCAAGACCTTTGTAACGCTGTGTCACAATGTTTGACTCAAGTCCCTGTCCGTAGGTATCAATGAAGCGCTGACGCTGTACGTCATTATAGCAGTACTCCTTGTTCTTTCCCTTTGTACAGAGGTACAGAGGTGGAGTTGCAATATACAGATGACCGTTCTCTATGAGTTCCGGCATATAGCGGAAGAAGAGTGTCATTATAAGGGTGTCGATGTGTGAGCCATCGACATCGGCATCGGTCATGATGATTACCTTGTAATAACGCAGCTTCTCATAGTTGGCCTGCTTTGAGTCCTCTGGATTGAGTCCGAAACGTACGCCCAGGGCCTGAATGATGTTGTTGACCTCTTCATGGTCAAATGCCTTGTGCCACATTACGCGCTCAACGTTGAAGATCTTACCACGGATAGGCAGGATAGCCTGGGTGTGGCGGTCACGTCCCTGCTTGGCTGAACCACCTGCGGAATCACCCTCGACAATGAAGAGCTCACAGTTTGCTGGGTCCTTGTCGGAGCAGTCGGCAAGCTTACCTGGCAGGCCACCGCCTGTAAGCGGGCTCTTGCGCTGGACATTCTCTCTTGCCTTACGTGCAGCTACACGTGCCTGGGCGGCCAGAACGACCTTGTCAACGATTGTCTTGGCCTCCTTTGGATGCTCCTCAAGGAACTGGCTCAGCGCTTCACCTACAGCCTGCTGGACTGCACCGGCAATTTCACTGTTACCAAGCTTGGTCTTGGTCTGGCCCTCAAACTGAGGCTCAGAAACCTTTACTGAGATAACTGCGGTCAGACCCTCACGGAAGTCCTCACCCTCAATCTCAACCTTTGCCTTCTCAAGAAACTTGTTATCATCGGCATACTTCTTAAGCGTACGGGTCAATGCCATACGGAAGCCCTGCAGATGGGTACCACCCTCAATTGTATTGATATTATTCACGAATGAACGGATGGTCTCAGTATAACCTGTATTGTAAAGAATGGCAACCTCAATAGGCACACCCTGCTTTTCTGTATTCAGATAGATGCAATCGCTGATCAGGTGTACACGATTCTCATCCATGTAATAGACGAACTCCTTGAGGCCATCCTTTGAGTAATACTCATTGTGCTTTGCAACACCGTTCTCATCAACCTGACGGTAATCAGTGAGGGAAATCTTAAGGCCTGCATTAAGGAATGCCAGCTCATGAAGACGTGCTGCCAGAATATCATACTTGTATTCTGTTGTAGTAAAGATTGAACCGTCAGGCCAGAAAGTCTGACGCGTTCCGGTATGGTCAGAAACGCCTATCTCCTGAACCGGGGTAACCGGCTTGCCGCATGCATACTCCTGACGGTAAACCTTACCGTTGCGGAATACCTCTGAGACCATTTTGGTTGACAGGGCATTCACGCAGGAAACACCCACACCGTGAAGACCTCCGGAAACCTTGTAACTGCCTTTATCAAACTTACCACCGGCGTGGAGTACGGTCATTACAACTTCAAGTGCGGACTTCTTTTCCTTCTCATGCCAGTCAACAGGAATACCACGTCCGTTATCCTGGACGGTTATTGAGTTATCAGCGTTGATTGAAACTTCAATATGGGTACAGTAACCGGCCATTGACTCATCAATAGAGTTGTCCACGACCTCATACACAAGATGGTGGAGTCCCTTCTCGCTTATGTCACCGATGTACATAGCAGGACGCTTGCGGACAGCCTCAAGTCCTTCAAGGACCTGGATACTGTCTGCGGAATAGCCGTTATTGCTCTTAATCAGATCTTCATCCATTGTTTTAAACATTTACAAGCAAAGATAATCATTTCCCACGGAACTACACGCGTGCGCGCAATAAATAATGTATATTTTTATCACATGCCCCAAAAACACAAAGGGCCGGATTATTCATCCAGCCCTGAATCCAATAATTAAAAGAGACTAATCAAGCCAGCTTTGCAATGTGAGCGCTCAGCTTAGACTTCAGGTTAGCAGCCTTGTTCTTGTGGATAAGATTTGTCTTTGCCAGCTTGTCCAGAAGCTTCTGAACACGTGGATAAGCAGCTGTAGCCTCGTCCTTAGATGTCATTGCGCGGAGCTGACGTACTGCGTTACGCATAGTCTTGCCGTAGTAGCGGTTGTGCAGTCTTCTCTTCTCAGTCTGTCTTGTTGACTTGAGTGTTGCCTTGTGATTTGCCATTATTTAATTAATCTTTTTGTTTTCTACTTGTAGCGCGTACGGGAGTCGAACCCGTCTTGCAAGAATGAAAATCTTGAGTACTAGCCGATATACGAACGCGCCATCCCGAACAGGACACACCTGCTCTTTTTAGCGGATGCAAAAGTAGGCACAATTTCCAAAACTCCAAAGATTATTCACAACATTTTTACGCAAAAGCCCTATTTTTGCACCATGTGGCAGAAAGAGAGTGGCATAATACTGAGTTCCGTAAGGCACAATGACAAGTCATGTGTAGTCAGGATCTTCACAGAGGGGCATGGGTGCGTGTCCTATATTTTCTTTCTCTCTCAGTCAGGGAAAGGAACTGCCCGCAACACACTGCTGCAGCCCCTGACACAGATTGAATTCCAGGGGCAGAACGTTCCCACGGCCAACCTGCAGCACATGAGAGAGGCCAAGAACGCATACCCATACGCAGACATTCCCTTCAATCCGGTCAAGAGTACAATCGCCCTGTTCCTGGGTGAATTCCTGTCGTATGCCCTTGCAGGAGAGTCTGAAAACCGCCTTCTTTACAGATTTGTCAGCGCATCGCTGGAGTGGCTGGATTCTGCAGGATCCGTAAGCAATTTCCACATCAGCTTCATGCTGCAGGTGGCATCGTACCTGGGCATCTGTCCAAATGCCGATGAATACCTGCCGGGGTACTGGCTGGACCTGACCGGCGGCTCATTCACCGCAGCCATGCCGAACCACAGCAACGCGGTGTCACCTGAAGTGGCCTACAAACTGTATCTGGTCATGCAGCAGGATTACCAGGGTGCCGAAACCGTCCCGCTTACACGAACAGAGCGCAGCTCATTGCTGGCCGCGCTCTCAGACTGGTACCGGCTTCATGTGCCGGGATTTCCTACCCTTAAGTCACTTGATGTCCTTCAGGCTATTTTTGACTGGACAGAGCCTTGATAGAATCAAGCCCTGAACGGCTGCGGCTGTATGCCGGCGATGCCTCAATGGCGTTTATCACAGCATCGGAATCAAGGTCATCATCATTGAGAGTATAAAGGAACAGGGCCTTCTTGCCCACCTCAGGACCATAGTAGCCCTCAATGGCCTTCTCACCATGCGCATCGTCCTCAAGAACGTTGTTCATTCCGAATCCGGTTGCAAGGACGGTTATCTTGACCTTGTCACCAAGTGCAGAGTCATTCGCAAGACCCCAGATTACCTCAATATTCTCATCCTCAAACCTATCCATGAAACGACGTATCTCATTCATCTCATCAAGGATCAGCTGATGCTGCTCGTCAGTGCTCTGATAGATGTTGAAGAGTATCTTCTTTGCGTGATAGATGTCATTGTTGTACAGGAGCGGTGAATTGAGCGCTGCCTCAATGGCCTGCTCAACGCGGTTCTGGCCCGATGCCTCACCGCTACTCATGATAGCCACTCCACCATCCTTAAGAATCTTGCGGACGTCACGGAAGTCAAGGTTGATTATACCTCGCTTGGTAATGATTTCAGCAATGCTCTTGGTGGCGGTTGTCAGGGTCTCATCGACCATGTGGAAACCGGCCTGGACCTTGTAGTCCGGATATATCTCCAGCAGACGCTCGTTGTTGATCACCAGAAGAGCATCGACAGACTCGGCAATAGCCTTCACACCCTGAAGAGCCTGACGGATCTTTGGCCTCTGCTCAAACTTGAACGGAATCGTAACGATGCCCACGGTAAGCATGCCCTCTTCTTTTGCGACACGCGCAATGACCGGGGCCGCACCCGTACCGGTACCGCCGCCCATGCCCGCAGTGATGAAAACCATCTGGGTCTCATCCTTGAAGAGTGCATGAATGTCCTCCATGCTCTCTTCTGCAGCCTTTCTGGCAAGTTCCGGATCATTTCCGGCACCAAGTCCGTCAGTCACCTTGTGGCCAAGCTGAATCTTGGTAGGGATATCTGACTCGGCCAGTGCCTGACGGTCAGTATTTGCCAGGACAAACACCACGTCACGTATTCCCTCACGATACATGTTCTTTACAGCATTTCCACCGCCTCCGCCTACTCCGATGACCTTGATGATCTTTGGAGTATCAGTAGGGAATCCGAATGGAAGAGTATCTGTATTCTCTAAGCTCTGTATATTTTCCTCGTTCATTTTCTTCTAAAATCAGGTATTTTACTGAACCTCATCAACAAAACTGTTCAACTTGCCCAACAGGACCTTGAACATGCTCTCACGCTTTGGCTTCTGTGCCTCACGCGCAGCCTTCTCAGCCTTCTTGCGGAGCTTCTCCTCATAGGCCTTGCGTCGCTTCTCCTCCTGCTGCTCCTTCTTCTTTCTGTCCCTCTCTTCCTGGGCGCTCTCACCCTCATCGGTAAAGAGATTTCCCTGAACCATCTTAGGCTCCTCTGAGAATGCAATCTCTACCTGCTCCGGCTCCTCTGCAGCCACATATTCAACGCAGTTGTCAAGATCTTTCTTCATTATTGAGAGCAATGCCAGACAGGTTCCGTCAGTCTTCTGAGAGTACGTGTCTGCCCAATAGACCGGAGTTATAGGCGCGGTCACAACCCTTGCGTGATGTCCTGGATTCTTCTCCTTGACCATGTTGGCAAGCATCTTCAGATTGCTGCCGCCACCGGTAAGGACGATGCCTGCAAAAAGCTGTTCCATATATCCCGAAGCCTTTATCTGGGCAAGGACATTCACCATGATCTCCTCATTACGGGCCTCAATGATCTCACCCACCTCTTTCAGGCGGACCTTCTCAGAATTCTGGAGCACAATCTCCTCTGTATCGCTGGCTCCGGTACGGTTGTAAAGACCATACGTACGCTTCAGCCTTTCAGCCTCATCATGTTCTATCTTGAGGCCGCTCATAAGATCCTTAGTTATCAGTTCGCTGCCCAGAGGAATTACCCTCAGATACCTGAGCAGGCCATTCTTGTACACCTGCAGGGTCGTAGTATCTGCACCGTAGTCAACCAAGGCACATCCCTGACGCTTCTCCTCAGGCGTCACCACCTGGTCAACGGTCAGCGTCGGAACCAGGAAGCCGTCAACCAGCTCCAGGTTGGTCGCATTGAAGCACTGCGGAAGCAGATCCATGTAATGGCGGCGGATGACAATCCTCTGACAGTAGCCATCAAGATGGCTGCAGGCAATACCTACCGGATCAGTCTCAGCCTGGTTCTTGTGATCAGCCACGAACTCACTTGACACGACTGCAACGGTTGCATATTCACCCTCCTGGTTTACAAGACCCATCTCATCGACCATCTCATCAATCAGCTCCAGTGATACCAGGCTTCCATCATTGATATCCCTTGATGCCTGTGCAGCCACAGATCTGAGAGAACGGCCGCCCGATGCCACATACACCTGCGTGATGGCTGCATCAAGGTCATTCTCAATCTTTGTACGGATGTTCTCAATAGCCTCTGCCGTACGGGTTACATTATAGACTATTCCATGGTGTATGAACTGTGAAGAGGGCTGCTCATGGTACGACAGCACCTTCAATCCCCCATCAGGAGCCTGCACACCAGCCATTCCGGCAATCTTGGATGAGCCGAATTCAATAGCTACAATAACTTTTTCATTCTCCATATCGTGTCAATGTTTTCTACATACTACCTGGCCTTCAAAGGCCACGCTTATACTTGTGTATTTTTCCCAGCCAATCGTAGAGAGTCCCTTTTCGTAGAAATTGTAGAGACGCTCCATTTTTGTCTGGAGATTGCTGGCATCGCCAAGCATCAGAAGATGCGCGCCGACTCTTGGCACCATCTGTATCTCATGATTCTGAGTAACGTCAATCTGCTCAATCTGGTCACGCCAAAATGGGTTTGCAAGAATGATCTCAACCAGAGTCTTTATGTCACTGCACGCCATGGACCTGCTGACATGACCGGTAACCACCGGCAGGTTCAGCGCAAGTCCACTGTGCTCCAGCACCGTTCCGTGGGCATCAACATAATAGTCCGAGCCGTCAACGCTGCGCACCCGGAACAGCGGGGTCCGGCACAGCACCTTTATCTTGACCAGGTCACCTGCAGTCTTGTAGCACTGCGCCTGTTCAATCAGGGGATACTGCTGCAGAATCTCCTCTATGTGATAGGTATCAATCAGAGACATGTCAACCCCTTCAAGAGCTATTCCATTGCGTTTCAGGACCTGGAACACCTGTTCATTGTCCAGCAGACCATACCCCAGGCTGTCGCGCACCCTGAGTTCAACACCCTGACAGACGCCTACCGCAGGCTTCTGGCAGAGCCCGACCGATGCCACCACCAGATAGGCAATGAGCAGCGTGGCTGTAACTATGAGCAGGATCTTCTTCACTTACTTTCCTTCAAGAATTGATGTCAGCTGTGGGACATAATCCTCCAGGTCACCGGCTCCCACAGTTACCAGCACCTCAATCTTGTCACGGAGTGACTTTATTATCTCAGGAACCTGAGTCTTGTCAACTATACCCTGACATACTCCAGGTTTCATGTTGTCTGCTATGATCTGGCTGGTGATGCCCGGTATCGGCTTCTCACGCGCCGGATAGATGTTTACCAGATAAACGCTGTCAAACAGAGACAGGGCCTGCGCGAACTCCTTGTAGAAGTCACGGGTACGGGTAAACAGGTGCGGCTGGAACACTGCAGTCACCTTACGGTCGCTGTACAGTTCGCGAATGGACTGGGCGCACTGCTTCAGCTCCTCAGGATGGTGAGCATAGTCACTGATATAGACCTTTTCGGGGGTCTTCAGATGGAAGTCAAAGCGTCTGTCCGTACCGCGGAACGATGCCATTCCCCGACGGATGCTCTCTGCATCGGCCCCGCTCAGCTGAGCCAGAGCCATGGCGGCCACGCCGTTCTCAATGTTTATACGTACCGGAACACCCAGTTCCACATCCTTGATGTTACCCAGCGGAGACACGTAGTCAAATATGATCGTGCCGTTTCCAACCCTTATGTTGTCGGCATGGAAATCGCCCTTGTCCTGGGAATAGGAATAGACCGTCACGCCATGCTGAGGTCTTGGATCCAGAACCTTGGCCAGTCCCTCATGAAGGATTACCTGACCACCCGGCTGAACCAGTGTGATGTAATGGCGGAAACTCTCCAGATAGTTCTCATACGTTCCATAGATATCCAGATGGTCTGCATCGACGGCAGTAATGACCGTGCGGGCAGGACGGAGCCAATGGAACGAACGGTCAAACTCATCGGCCTCAATGACAACCCGGTCTGTACGGTCGCTCAGCAGAAGATTGCTCTGGTAGTTCTTTGAGATGCCGCCAAGGAAGGCATTGCATCCCTCTGGAGTACCATTGAGTATATGAGCGGCCATTGTCGAGGTCGTTGTCTTGCCATGGGTTCCGGCAACGCAGATTCCCTGCATGGTTGCGGTAATGGTTCCCAGGACCTGAGCCCTTTTCTGTATCTCAAAGCCGTTCTGGCGGAACCAGCACAGTTCGGTATGCTCCGCAGGAATTGCCGGAGTGAACACAACCAGCGTATTCTCCTTGTTGCGGCAATAGTCAGGAATCAGGCTGATGCTGTCCTCATAATGAATCTCAGCACCCTCTCTGATAAGCTCAGCCGTAAGTGCGCTCGGGGTCTTGTCATAGCCGGCAACCTTCTTGCCGTTGGCCATGAAGTAGCGGATTATGGCACTCATGCCGATGCCGCCTGCTCCTACAAAATATACTGATGTGAATTCCATTACTTCTCCTTTATAAGTTTCAGCACTTCACGTGCAATGATATCTGCACTGTCCGGAAGAGCCAGCTTCAGGATATTCTCCTCAAGACGTCCCAGACGGACGTTGTTGTGAACAAGTTCCAAGGCAGTTGGGATAAGTTTGTCCTTTGCCTGCGCATCGGCTATGTGTATTGCAGCATCCCTGTCAGACAGAGCAAGTGCATTCTTGGTCTGATGGTCCTCAGCAACGTTCGGTGAAGGTACCAGGATCACGGCCTTTCCCAGCAGACAGAGCTCCGAAATGGAGCTGGCTCCCGCCCTTGATATCACAAGGTCTGCAGCGCTGTATGCCTGATCCATGCTCTGGACAAAGTCCGTTGCAATCAGGTTTCCAACCTTAGGCAGCGACCTGAGACGCTGCTGCATCTCGTCAATATATATTTTTCCCGTCTGCCAGTAGAACTGAACGTCAGGATTGCTTCTGATCAGGTCAAGATTGGCCATGACGGCCTCATTCAGGCTGCGTGCGCCCAGACTGCCGCCTATTATCAGGACAATCCTGCGGCTCGGGTCAAGCCCCATGGCAACAGCGGCATCGGTCCTGGACATCCTGTTCTCAGTCAGATTCTGACGGACAGGATTACCGGTCAGCAATATCTTCTCCTTTGGAAAGAACCTCTCCATTCCTTCATACGCAACACATATCCTGCTTGCGCTCTTTGCCAGCAGCTTATTGGTTACACCGGCATAGGAATTCTGCTCCTGGATGAGTGTAGGCACGCCCATGGCGGCGGCCTTCTTCAGGGTCGGTCCGCTTGCATAGCCACCCACTCCCACAGCTACCTGAGGCTTGAAATCTTTTATTATTCTGCGGGCCATCATCTGGCTGCGGAACAGCTTAATCAGGACAGGAATGTTCTTCAGCAGATGCTTGCGGTCAAAACCTGCCACAGGAAGGCCCTTGATAGGATAACCTGCTGCTGGTACACGCTGCATCTCCATACGGTTCTCAGCACCCACAAAGAGAATCTCTGCATCGGGACGGATAGCCTTTATGGCATTTGCAATTGAAATGGCAGGAAAGATATGTCCTCCTGTTCCGCCACCGCTTACAATTATTCTGGTCTTTTCCATTCGCACTCCTTATATTAATGTTGTTACATCTACATCTGTCTCTTCTCCGGTCACTGTATCCGGCTGTTCGTCAACGGCACTCCAGCTGATACTGATTATCATGCCAAAATAGACACAGGTTGCAAGAATTGAGGTTCCACCCGTACTGATCAGCGGCAATGGCTGACCGGTAACAGGCATCAGGCCTACGGCAACAGCCATATTGATCATGGCCTGCATACCAAGCATGCAGGCTATACCCATGACCAGATATTTAGGGAACTTCCTGACACACCGCTGTGCCACCCCTCCAATCTTGAATATCAGCCAAAGATACAACAACATAACCACAAAACCGCCTGCCATGCCAAGTTCTTCAATGATTATGGCATAGATAAAGTCGCAACTTGCCTCCTGAAGGAAATCCCTCTCAGTGGAATTGCCCGGTCCCTTGCCGAAAATGCCGCTTGTTGCTATGGCGATATTGGCATGAGTCTCCTGAGGTTTCTCACGCGCTATGGTGTTGACGTACATCTCTGCACTCAGGTTCTCCTCGCCTCCCTTGAAGTCAAGAACGCGGGCCTGCCAGGTCGTGAATCGGGACGGAAGCGGAAGGCTGTCAACCTTCTCAGGCGGAACCATCAGCATTATTCCCACCATCAGCACGGCAAATCCCACGGCTCCACCCATCAATGAAAGAAGATACCTGGTCTTAATCTGGCCGAACCACATCATCAGATAGACAATGGTAGCCAGCAGGACTGCAGTTGACAGGTTCTCAAGCATTATGAACAGGCAGAATCCGCCGGTAAGCATCATGATTCTCATGAAGGTATGAAGTTGGGACAGGTCATCTTCCGGATCAAGCTTTGAAAGCATCAGCGCCACAGTCATTATGACTGCCATCTTTGCAATCTCAGACGGCTGCAGTGAAATAGGGCCCAGATCAATCCAGCGCGATGCCGAATTTGAGCCCAGTCCCGTTGCAAACAGATACAGCAGCAGGGCCGCAGCCAGAGGCAGCAGTATTACCGGACCAGCCTTGAAGAACCTGTATGGGATATTGGCCACGGCCACCATGCCCACAAGACCAATGGCCAGATGTATGACATGCATGGTCACAGGACGCATGTAGTTGCCGCCGCCAAAGCTCATACGGCTGGTGGCACTGAAGACCTCAACCACAGAGATCAGGCAGAGCGCAACCACTATCATCCAGAACAGCGGCTTTCCCTTGAACAGTTTTCTATAAGGCACTTCCATGAAAAAAACAGTATTAAAGAGCTCTTACGCAGGCCTTGAACTGGTCGCCACGGTCTTCATAGCTCTTGAAAAGGTCAAAGCTGGCACAGCATGGACTCAGCAGTACAATCTGTCCCTCGGTAGCCATTGCCTTGGCTGCATTGACAGCATCCTTCATTGACTGCACGTCTGCAACCGGCAGGCCAAAGCTGTCAAAGAACTCGTGCAGCTTCTCATTGTGCAAGCCCATGTACACCAGACCGCAGCACTTCTCTCTTACCAGGTCTGCAATTTCAGTATAGTCATTTCCCTTGTCCTTGCCGCCAAGGATCAGGACACACTTTACAGGCATGCTCTGAAGCGCATACCAGCAGCTGTTCACGTTGGTGGCCTTTGAGTCATTGATATAGTCAACACCTGCAACGCGGGCAACCCTCTCAAGTCTGTGCTCAACGCCCTTGAAGGTCTTCAGGGCCTCGCGGATAGTCTCTTTCCTGATTCCGGCAATGTTGGCAGAGATACCTGCTGCCATTGAATTGTACAGATTATGCTTACCTGTCAGGGCAAGCTCCTCCTGCTCCATATTGAACTGGACAGGGCCGGTGAACTCAACCTTTCCGTCCTCAACATACGCTCCAAGACCAGCAGCCTTTGCCTCAGCAAATGGGAACAGACGGGCCTTGAGACCATATCTCTTAAGTTCACGCTGTATAATCGGATCATCATTCCAATACACAAAGGCATCGTTCTCAGTCTGATTCTGTATGATTCTGAACTTTGCATCCACATAGTTCTGCATCTCAAAGCCATAGCGGTCCAGATGGTCAGGGGTAATGTTCATCAGGACAGCGATGTCAGCCTTGAAGTCATACATGTTGTCAAGCTGGAAGCTGCTGAGCTCAATGATATAGTAGTCATGCGGATCCTCAGCCACCTGCCATGCCAGACTGTTGCCTATGTTGCCGGCCAAGCCTACGTTCAGTCCTGCCATCTTGAAGATGTGATATATCAGTGACGTTGTAGTGGTCTTGCCGTTGCTGCCGGTGATGCAAACCATCTTTGAATCAGAATATCTTCCGGCAAACTCAATCTCTGAGATGATGTTTGTACCCTTCTCCTTCAGCTTAAGGATTAGCGGAGCATCATTCGGAATGCCCGGGCTCTTGATTACCTCATCAGCCTGCAGGATACGCTCCTCAGAATGGCGGAGTTCCTCAAACTCAATTCCACGCTTCTGCAGTTCAGACTTGTACTTGTCCTTGATAGCGGACATGTCTGAAACGAACACATCAAAGTTCTCCTTCTGTGCAAGGATTGCTGCACCTGTGCCACTCTCTCCGGCACCCAGAACTACTATTTTCTTAGCCATTGTCATCTGATTTTCAATGTCAGTATTGTAAGCGCTGCCAGACCGATGCTAACAATCCAGAAACGCAATGTAATCTTTGTCTCAAACTGCAGGTTTCCATGTCCCTTGAGCAGTACGGTGCTGCCCGGATCGGTCTTCTGGACCTGCTCCAGTGAAGTACGGAAATGATCGTGGAACGGAGCGCGCTTCCATATCCTGCGATGCACTCCCTTTTTCTTGCCGGTCTTGTAATAAAGCCTCTGCCCTATCACAGAGATACTTTCCATGACGAACACTCCGCAGAGCATCGGCAGCAGCAGCTCCTTGTGGATACACAGGGCTGAAACGGCTATGATTCCACCTATTGCCAGACTGCCGGTATCGCCCATGAATATCTGGGCAGGATATGAGTTGTACCACAGGAAACCTATCAGCGAACCTATGAATGCAAAAAGGAAGATCACTATTTCCTGACTGCCAGGAATATACATAAGGTTGTAATGGCCGGCAGTCACCACGTTACTTGATACGTACGCCAGAAGGCCCAATGCAATTCCTATGATTGCCGAGTTTCCCGCCGCCATGCCATCCATGCCGTCATTCATGTTTGAACCGTTTGACACTGCAGTCACCACGAATATGGTCAGCAGCACAAAGAATATCCAGCCAGCCTGATACTTGGCCTTCTCTCCAAGAAAGCCGAACATGTCGGCATAGTTCAGGTCATTGTTCTTCAGGAACGGAATCGTAGTACGGGTTGACTTCACGTCAGGGGTCTTGACGACCACCTCTACGTTATTCTCAATCCGGGTCTCAACCTTCTCATTTATCACCACCTGAGGACTGTATCTCATGGTCAGTCCCACGACAAGACCAAGCAGGACCTGACCGCAGATCTTTGCTATACCCGGCAGTCCCTCCTTGTTCTTACGAAACGTCTTGATATAGTCATCGGCAAATCCCAGACCGCCAAGCAGCAGAGTGGTAAAGATCATCAGCAGCATATATACATTGGTCAGGTCGCCCACAAGAAGACACGGAACCAGTATAGCCAGGATGATGATGACACCACCCATTGTAGGCACGCCCACCTTGCCTACCCCGAACGGATCGGTCTTGGCATCGCGCTGAGTCTCTGATATTTTCTTTTTCTTCAGATAATCAATAAAATGACTGCCAAACCACACAGAGATTACAATCGATGCCACCAAGGCAAAGATTGCCCTGAATGACACGTATGTAAACATTCCTGATCCCGGAATGTGGTGCGTGGCCGAAAGGCTTTCAAACAGATGATACAGCATATTACCCCTCTTTAGATTCCGAATGCTTCACGTATTACCTCATGATCATCAAAGTGATGCTTTACACCCTTGACATCCTGATAATTCTCATGGCCCTTACCGGCAACCAGGATCACATCGCCCTCTCTTGCCAGCAGGCAGGCAGTACGGATGGCCTCCTTTCTGTCAACTATTGAAATCACCTTGTCCATGTCTTCCGGCTTCAGGCCGGCAAGCATGTCGTTGATGATGTCCTGAGGCTCCTCAAAACGCGGATTGTCCGATGTAATGATAACCCTGTCACTGCTCTTGACACTCTCCTGGGCCATGATAGGACGCTTGCCCTTGTCACGGTTGCCGCCGGCACCCACGACGGTTATCACCTGTCCCTTTCCCTGAAGCACCTCATGGATTGAAGAGAGTACATTCACAATGGCATCGGGAGTATGGGCGTAGTCAACTATGGCAGTAAATCCCTTTGGTGAGCGGATGGCATCAAAGCGGCCGTTGACAGGAACCAGAGTGCTCATCACCGTAAGGACCTCAAGAGGATCCTTGCCAAGGTTCACTGCAGTACCGAATACTGCCAGCAGATTGCTTGCATTGAAACGGCCTATGAACCGCATGAATGATTCAATTCCGTTCACCTCAAGCATCATGCCTTCAAAACCCATCTCAAGAATGCGTCCCTTGAAATCACTCATGCTCCTGAGTGAGTATGTAGTAACCTTTGCACGTGTGTTCTGGGTCATGACCAGGCCGTTCTTGTCATCAAGATTTGTTACAACGAATGCATCCTTGCCAAGCGAATCAAAGAACGCTTTCTTTGCCTTGAGATAGTTCTCGACGGTCTTATGATAATCCAGATGGTCACGGGTCAGATTCGTAAAGATACCGCCCGCAAACTTGAGTCCACCTATTCTTTTCTGGGCAATTGCATGTGAGCTGCACTCCATAAAGGCATACTTGCAGCCCTCATCGGCCATACGTCCCAGAAGCCTGTTCAGGGTTATCGGATCAGGAGTAGTGTGGTCAGCCTCAATCGGTTCACCGTCTATGTAATTGCACACAGTTGACAGCAGACCGCACTTGTAGCCGAACTTGCGGAACATATTGTACAACAATGTGGCTATGGTAGTCTTGCCGTTTGTTCCGGTTACGCCTACCAGTTCCAGTTTGCTTGTAGGATCTCCAAAGAAACGGGTGGCGATGCGGCCTACCACGTCTTCCGAATCCTTGACCTGAATGTAGGTAACACCTTCTGCCAGCTGCTCCGGCATCTGTTCACAGACAATGCTGGTGGCTCCTAGCTCCAGAGCCTTGGGTATGAACTGATGTCCATCTGTAACCGTGCCACGCATGGCCACGAACATTGCTCCCGGTACTATGCGACGGGAGTCTATCTCAACTCCGGTAACCTGCACATCTGTTCTGCCGGTTACCTGCAGCGTCTGCATTCCACTGATTAGTTCTTCCAGTAACATTGCCATATTACTACATTCTTAATCTGATTGTTATATAGTTTCCTTTTCCAATAGCGGTTCCTGCAGGAATACTCTGGCTGTAAACACGGCCAACACCGCTGATGCCCACCTTGAGCCCTACGCTCTCAAGAAGGTACAACGCATCCTGCGCACCCATGCCTACCACGTTAGGCACCAGGTTTGTATGATATTCGCGCGGGTTCAGCACCACGTTCTCATCCTGACGGGTGGTAGTTCCCCACACGCTGTCACGGTCAAACTCTGCCAGATCACCCCACTGGGCATCAATCTTCATCTTCTTCATGACCTTCTCAGCCTTTGACAGGTCACCGGACAGAACGCGCGGCATCTTTCCGCGAATTGTATCCTCAGCAAGTGCCAGGCTACGGGTATTTGTCCGGGCCATTACCTTCTCAGAAATCTCATGGAAAACCGGGCCGGCAATACCGCCGCCGCTAGCCACGCCGCCAGCCGTCCTGATTGCAACAATCATGCTGTACTGCGGCTTGTCTGCCGGGAAATATCCGCAGAATGAGAGCAGATAGTTGGTTGCTCCGCTCTTGTAACCCACGCTACCCTTTGACACCTGGGCAGTACCGGTCTTTCCTGCCACCCTGAAATATTCTGAGCCGGCCTGCTTTGCAAGACCATCAGTCACCACTCGTTCAAGCATGTACTGCATGTCCTTAAGTGTACTCTCCTTACAGATAGCCTTGTTGGCAACCACTACAGGAAACTCCTGGACCGTACGGCCATCCTTTACCACCTTGGTGACAAGTCTTGGCTCAACCATCTTTCCGCCATTTGCAATTGCATTGTAGAAAGTCACGGTGTTGATCACAGGAAGCTGCGAGTTGTATCCTATTGACATCCAAGGCAGACGGGTAGCATCCCAGTAGCCGTCACGTCTTACCACCGGAGCCGCAGTTCCTGTCAGTTGCATGGTAAAATGCCTGTTCACACCTATTCTATATATACCATCCACAAAATCGGTAGGATTGTCTCCGTACGCCTTGTGGATCAGCTTGGCAGTGCCGATATTTGAGGAATACATAAGTACCTCAGGTACAGAGAGCATTCCATATCCACCCCTGTTCTTGTTGTGGTCAGTCATCTCAACTCCATGGAACCTGTATGAACCGTTCTCACAGAATACGCTGTCATTGATAGAGATCTTACCGTCATCAATACCAATCATCATAGAGACCGACTTGAAGGTGGAACCAGGCTCAAACAGTTCCTTGACGGCATTGTTCTGAACCTCATAATAGCCGTCACCGTTCCTGGTCAGACTGGTCATAGCCTTTATGTCGCCTGTTGGAACTTCCATCAGCACGGCCACACCAGATATGGCGTTCACCAGTTCCAGCTCACGTCTCAGGGCACGCTCAGCAATGTCCTGCATCTCAATATTCAGGGTGGTCACCACGTCACAGCCGTCAATCTGCGGCACATCGGCAACTATTCTTGACACATTCTGGATCTTCTCCTGATGACCGATGCCCGGAGTTCCCCTGAGCAGTGAATCAAATGACAGCTCAAGTCCATAACGCGCAGAATCCTTGGCACCGAACAGGTCACCCAAGGTACGCGTTGCCAGCGAGCCAAAAGGCTTCTTGCGGGAAATCTGCTCCTCGGACGTGTAGAACCATCCGTAGTTCTTCTGTGTCAGCCACGGCATCTGAGCCCTGAGCGCCTTGTACTGGTTGTATGAAAGTGGTCTGTTACCCGGAATCAGGGCGTACCAGTGGGTTTTCTGACTCTTTCCTTTCTGGTAGTAGGACTTGAACTCCTGCACAGACATGGAAGGGTAAATCTCATGCATCCGCACACAAGCATCGTCCAGATACTTCAGGAACATGGAATCCTTCTTCTGCTGGTCAACGGCACGGCGCTTCTCACCACGTTCACTGGTAGCAAAATCCAGGTGCACGCGGTACTGAGGCAGACTGCTCGCCATAAGCAGGCCTTCATCGCTGAGGATGTTGCCGCGCTTTGCCGGGATTGTTATGTCCCACTTGACAGAATACCTTGAAACATCATTCCAATAGCTGCGCTCAAAGAACATGACGACGAACATCTTGAACATGACAAGGATGCCCACCACGACGAACACCGCCATCATGATGTTGTATCTGAGTCTTGCCTTGTCTCTGTTTCCGTTCATTTCCTATCCAACTTTCTATCTACGTTTGCTTTCCTCCAGCCTTTCAGCCTCTACCGTCATTCCTTCTCCTACGCTTTTGTTCTCTACGCCTCTATGCTTTAGTTCTTCTGTGCTTTTGTTCTCTACGTTTCTACGCTTTAGTTCTTATACGCTTTTGTTCTCTACGTTTCTACGCTTTAGTTCTTATGCGCTATTTCCTGAGGGTAAAGAGAGGTTCTGCCGACGTCTCAAGCCCTGAGCCGTTTGACCCTACCACACTCTCTATGTACGATGCCTTGCTGCGCGCAGAGACATCGCTGGTAATGTTCAGAGCCTGATATTGGACATCATTCAGTTCCTTCTTCAGTTTCTCTATGGCAATCTGGTCACGCTGGCTGCTGTAACGGTTTCCTATATAACAGAGTATAAATACAATAACCAGCAGTATCAGTGGAATCTGACGCTGCAGCATGGCTATCATCTCTGGGTCCTCGCCCTTCAGGATCTGCTTCAGGAGCCGTCCCTTGGGAGCCTCTTTCTGTCTTCCGTTAACTGACTCTGCCATAGTTATCTCCTTTTAGACCTTCTATCGTCTGCAGCATCGGGATTGAAGGTCTCTGCAATCCTGAGCTTAGCACTGCGGGAACGCGGATTCTCCTGCTGCTCCCTTGCGTCCGGAGCAACCGGCTTACCCACAAGACGGTATGGTGTCAGGCGGTTTCCGTAGAAATCCTGCTCAACCACGCCCTCTATGTTTCCGCTCTTCATGACATTCTTGACCAAGCGGTCCTCAAGCGAATGGTATGTGATTACCACCAGCCTTCCGCCCGGTTTGAGTATGTCCGATGCATTCTCAAGCATCTCCTTCAAGGCGTCCATCTCATGGTTCACCTCCATACGGAGAGCCTGGAAAACCTTGGCCAGATCCTTCTTCTCACGTTCACGGCCAATCACCGGGCGCACCGCATCGCACAGTTGTCCGGTAGTCTCAATGCGGCCCTTTGCACGGGCGCGGCCAATTGCCTGAGCCAACTGCCTGCCACACTGCAACTCGCCGTAAGTATAGAACAATCCTGCCAGCGTCTCTTCAGACTGGTCATTGACCAGATCTGCAGCGCTCTGTCCCTCCTTCTGGTTCATGCGCATATCCAATGGGGCATCGAACCTGAACGAGAAGCCGCGTTCAGCATCGTCAAAATGATGCGACGACACGCCCAGGTCAGCCAGGATGCCGTCAACCTTTTCATGCCCGTAGTAGCGCATGAAATTCTTCATATAACGAAAATTGCTGTACACGAATGTGAAACGCGGATCGTCCGATGCGTTCCTCATTGCATCGGCATCCTGGTCAAAACTGTAAAGATGACCCTTGTCCGAAAGACGCGACAGTATCTCCCTGGAATGTCCGCCGCCACCAAAGGTAGCATCCACGTATATTCCATCAGGATTAACAACCAGCCCGTCTATGCTCTGTCTGAGAAGGACTGGAACGTGATATGTCGTCTCTGCCTTTTCCAAGTTTCTATTTGGCAACTACGTTCCACTTTATTCAGTCATGAATTCCTTTATACCCTCTGCAAAGTCCTCGTCCGTCATGAACGGCTGACCCTGCAAGGTTTCAGCAGCCTGTGGAGCCCACATCTCTATTGTATTCTCCATACCGACAAAAAGCACTTCCTGGTCAATTCCAACCTTCTCAAGCAGTGCCTTTGCTACCAGCATTCTGCCGCTACTGTCCAGCTGTACCTCCTGAGCCTCAGAAACCATCTTGCGGTAAACCATCTGCTGACGGCTGTCAAAACGGTTCAGTCTTGAACGCACCTTCTCAACCTCGGCCTTCCACTGGTCCTCTGGATACACCACAAGGCAGTTCTCAAAGAAATCCTTGCGCACCACCAAACGCTCCACCCTGGCATCCTGCAGGATGCGGCGGAAAGCGGCCGGCAGGAACACCCTGTTCTTTGCGTCCAGCTTTGCTGATATCTGTCCTATGAAGCTCATTTTGCCCACTTGCTGATAATTCACGTCAAAGATAAGACCTTTTACTCCACAATACCCCACTTTGCCCCACTTTTCTGCTCAAAAGTTTTCAACAGGCTGAACGAAATGGGGACAGGTCATCGCCAGGCGAGGGACAGGTTCCGTTTTGGCGATTTTGGGGACAGGTCCTCGAACGTTTCAGGGACAGGTCCCAAATTGTTCGATATTAGTGGTGGACTGGACTTTGTTCTTTGGATTTTTCTTGCCGATGCGTATAGAATCCTTCTTTCTCGATGCTTTGTTTTTCTTTCCTGATGCTTTTGGTATTCTTCTTTCTGGATGCTTTTAGTATCTTTTTCTATAGTGCGAACGGTATTGTATATGAGAAGCTGCCACGACTCCCGTGTGCAGGGGTATTCTTAGGAGTCGTGGAAGGAAAATGACCAAAAAGCGGGAAAGGGCGTCACGACTCCCATATGTGCGGCTATTCTTAGGAGTCGCGGTAGGGAAATGCCTCAGATCACGGAAAACACTGCCACGACGCGCATGTGCAGGGGTATTCATAGGAGTCGTGGCAGACGGAAATACCAAAGCACGATGCAGAAGGAATTCCAATAATCCTTCTTGGATGGTACTGCGGCTGCGATGATGCTTTCCGGTACTGCGGCTATGACGAACTTTCCTGGGCAGCGGTGGTGAAACTTTCCTGGGCGGAGGGTACGTGGCGATGCTAGTTGGAATCCGCCAAAGAAGGGAACGGGAAAGTGGTTTTGGAGTGCCATGAGTATTGTTTGCGTTTCCTTATGGCCTGAAATGAGAGGTAAGGGAACGGTAATTGTCCCCAGAACGCTTGTGGTGCTATTCTCCGTTTCCTTGTTTGGCAAAGCCACAACAACAGACAAAAATAACACCCATAGCAACAGACAAAGTACCACACAACAGGCAAAAGTACCATAGCAACAGACAAAGTACCACAGCAACATACAAGAGTAAGTCACAAGAAAAATCCCTTAGCACCTGCGTAAGGTATTCTATTTGAGATACAACCACGACTCCCGTGTAAGCGGGTATTCATAGGAGTCGTGGAAGGGAAATGCCGAAAATCGCGGGAAAAGGTGTCACGACTCC
>JAKSIY010000031.1 GCA_024398535.1 Bacteroidaceae bacterium | reverse complement strand
GGATATAGTCCATACAGGTGTGAGATATGTCTATGTCCAGGCTCCGGTTCCTCAAGAGGTTCACTCCACTCCAATATACGGCCATCCTCTGCAATCACAGTTGGCTGCAGATGTGCCAGAGTCTTCCTCATCTGACGCCTTAGCTTACGGTCAACCTTCAGCACTTTTGTGGCCTTGATTGTATTCTGCAGAAGGTCACGGATTATCATGTGGTCCATGGTAGGTCCCATGACAACCGATGCCTTGCTGCCGTCAGACGGTACAAAGAACTGGTTTTCCGGAGAGATAGAACGACCGGAAACAAGATAACCCGTCTTAGGGTTCTCTGTCAGCCACTCCATGCAGAATATGGCAGCCTCTTTCATTATTGGGTATGATACTGAATCCAGATAGGCCTTGTCTCCTCCGTACTCGTAGAAATCCCAGATATTCTGGCAGCACCATGCGAGTCCCATAGGCCACATACCCCACTGAGGGGAGCCTGACGGATAGGTATTGAACCATGCATCGGTTGCAAAATGTGCCATTGCGCCATCCATGCCATAGATTTCCCTTGCAGTGCGTCTTGCACTTGGCAACATGTTCTTCATGAAATCTACGAATGGCTCAGACATCTCATTGAGTCCGGCAGTACCGGCCGGCCAGTAGTTCATCTGCATGTTGATGTTGACATGATAGTCTGCATTCCATGGTGGAGTCAGTCCGTCAGCCCATATTCCCTGCAGGTTTCCGGCCAGAGTACCTGGACGTGAACTGCTAATCAGAAGATACCTTGCAAACTGATAATAGAGTTCCAGGAAATCAGGATCCACATTACCCTCTTTTGCGGCTTTCAGCCTAAGGTCTGTAGTCATCCCGGACGTATTGCCACTTCCAAGCTCAAGATCCACACGGTCAAAATACTGTCTGTAATCAGCCACATGATCCTTCAGCATATCTGAGAAACTGCGGCTGGCAGCACCATTCAACTGGGCAAGCGATACTGCAGCAGGATCCTCTCCGCGATAATCAGTTGCTGCGGTCAGGACAAGAGTCACCGCATCGGCATTCTCAACAGAGACAGAGCCATCAGGCAGGTCTGTTGTAGAACCGCCCTCTGCAAGAACCTGCAATCGGCAGTACAGCACAACACCGCATCCGTTTCCGACATGTTCTGTCATTATTATCTGACCGTCCTTTGAGGAGATGGATGCCCCGTTTCTGCCCCTGTGTGGGCGTGAAAGCGATGCCGTGAACGATATTGCCCCGGGCTTGTCTGCTGTAAGACGCGCTGCCACAGCCTGATCAACTGCCGAGGAGAATATCTGACGGGAATACTTCACATCATTTACACTGTATGTGACACCAGTCAGGGCGTTGGCAATATCAAGGTATCTGTAATAGTCAGAAACCTCACCATCCTGTCCCTTGAAACTGATTTTCAAATCACCCAATGTCTGATATGATGCTCCGGTCCTGCCGGAAACCGTCTTTACCTTTGGACTGTTGCCAAGCAGGTATAGATTTGCCATATCCTCTGCCTCACGATAGTAACCGTCAAACAGAAGCGTTCTTATTTTCTGTAAAGAGTCAATTGAGAATGGGTTCTCAACCTGAATAGGCTGACCTGCCCACACAGTCTCTTCATTGAGCTGGATACGTTCATCCTGCACATTTCCAAAGACCATGGCTCCAAGACGTCCGTTTCCAACAGGAAGCGCATTGTCCCAGGCTGTGGCAGGCTTGTCAAATTCCAGTTTATAATCTGTTGCGGCTTGTGAAACCTGCATCAGGAATACACCTGCCACAAAAGCAATTAATTTTTTATTCACCATATTTAAGTAGATTTACAGCCTGATTCCAGCCTGTTTGATAGAAATAACCGTTTATATGACCTTCATACTCAGCCAATGGGACAAAAGCATTCAGGCCACTATAGGTTTCCAGTTTAATTACTCCTACCGAATATGGGGTATTCTTCCTAAACACCACGCATTCGTCAAGAGCCTTCTCAAATTGCTCCAAAGCCTCAGCAGAAGGTTCAAGATTCACTGCAAGATCCTTAAGGTCAAACAGTATCTTGTGACGGAACCTGTCAACATACTGAAGATCATACTGCCAAAGGTCAGCCGCATCGACTGTGGCACTCTCTGTCACAGCCCGGAAAGCCGATGCCAGATTGTCAAGTTTCGATGCATCGACCAGCGCCACCCCAGCAGTTCTTGCTTCCCCGCTCTGGATATCATAATAGCCATAGTATTTCTGGCAGACAGAAAGATAATCCGAATGGAACAGGTCCTCCATAATCTCTGCATATGGAAATCCCAGAACCAGAATCTCTATTTCTGACCCTATGAACCAGTTTGCCTTTCCACGCAATTCATACAGGACCTCAATACTTGACATGTAGCAGGCATCAAACAGGATGAAATCAAAGACTCCTGCAGGGATGCCTTCAACCATGGCGTCAAGATCCATCCACTCAACATCAGGCTCCATGTCAAGGCCGAATGCCCTTGTCATCGGGGCCTTGCGTTCCTGCATGAGCAGTTTGTATGAATCTATGTACAGATGAGTCGCGGATGGAACCCATCCTGTTCCGTGTGACCACATGACAAGTCCGTATGATTCTGCCGGAAAAAGCTCAATGGTCTTGTCAATAGCCTGGGTAAGAGTTACGGAGTGAGCAGAGTAATCATTTGGAAATACCATCAGGGTGTCCTTGCCAGATTCCGTAATATGCAGGAGAACAGGAGTCTGGCCTGGCCTGTCAACATATGCAACAAGGTCATTGTTCCTTGATATGGACTTTGTCAATCCGTACATCATGGAATTGATGTTGCTGCTGACGTATGAAGTCAGATTGTTGTCACCAGCCATATAGACCAGGATGGTTCTCTTGCGGGGGCCATCATCGTGTCTTCTTCCATGGCTTCCACAGGAACTCATGGAAAGAAGACACAGACTGATCAGCAATATGTTAACTAGTTTATTCAAAATCTGAATACTTTATATGAATGTGGTTTCAGAGTTACATTGAATGATGAACTTCTGCCCTGGTTACCTCTGCGGTTGTTCTGGGCTACACCTCTTGAAGCCTCTACAGTAGAACCTTCAAGCAGGTCTGTCAGGGTAACATTCTCTGCGGCAACGCTGATCCTTACATCCGATGCCTCATCACGCAGAGACTGGATGATGAAGGTGTTGTTGTCATATACGTACAAACAGATATCTGCTGCGCCCTCAAATGTAACAGGAGAAACCTTACCGGTTGCAAGGGCACGAATCTGGTTCAGCACAGGTACAGGAAGGTTGTACAGGTCAGCAAAGTTGTCTGGAATGACAAGCAGATACAGGTTGTTCTCAGAATAGAGATATCTGTGCAGGAGTGGCCAGCCAAGGCCGCTGTTCATTCCAGAGATCATCTCCCATGAATCATTTGTCTGATACATGATCTGCTGCATCAGGATTGGATTCTCTACAGGAAGTATCTGGCCGCCGGTCATGAAACCGGTTGCAAGAGTCTTGCGGTCAGTGTACTTAAGCTCAAACATATTCTCAATGCCACGGCCCTGCATTGCGCGCAGGAATCCTGAAGTGATCATCACGTCATGACCGCCACGCAGAGTTGCATCGATCTTCTTCAGGATGTCCTTGTCAAACGATGCCTGCTCTGTAAGGAGAACGAATTCATTCTCAGGATACTCTGGAACCATCTCAATTGGAAGACCAATCTGGCCAAGGTAATTCTGCAGGAACTCCTCACCGCTTGATGGGAAAGGCTTATAGCTCTTGATTCCAACTGGATTACCCAGGAAACCGATTGTACGGTCAAGCTTCTCAAGAGTGAAACCGGCTGCACGTGCAACTGTCGATGGAGTTACCTCCTTGCCATTGTAGTTCACTGGCTTCATCATCTCATCAAAGTCAAAGCTTGTACCCTGTCCCTGCCAAGGAGCACGATGGCTTGGTCTGATAGGATTCAGCATCTGACGGTAGTCAAAGAGTGTCATCTCTGGAGACTTTGCAAACATTGTCATCCAGATCTGCTCGCTGTAACGGTCAATGTAGCGCATGCCGCCTGTATCTACCCAGCCGCCACGGTTGCTGTGCTGAAGGTTATCATAGTAACGCCATACGTTATAGCTCAGGTATGGCTGCAGGTGCTGGTTGCTGGTAACGCGATCACGTGTCTCTGTTCCGGTATAAACTCCGGCAAAATGCTTTGGTCCAAAGTCAAGGTCAAAGCCAAGTGCAGCAAAGTGGTCATACCAGTTTGGATACTTTATGACAACCTCGCAGTTCGGATTCACCTTTCTTGCAGGATCAATGACTACATTGATTGCAGCATCGTGCATCAGGTCAAGACGATACTCCTCCCAGCTGCGGTCACCCTTTGCCTCAAGACAGTACTCGCACTTGCAGTCAATGAAGAAGAAGTCATCAAGCACAACCTCATCAAAAAGGCTGGCAGTGAGTTCAATGATCTCCTGGGCAGCCTTGCGCTCCTCTGGATCCTGATAGCAGTATGTCTCAAACGAGTTAGGCTCACTGATTGTATAAGTGATACCGCCAGCAGTCCTTACGCCCTTGCTCTCAAAGAACTCCTTGACACGCTTCATGTCATCGTAAGGAATTATCAGTTTGTCTCTATGGGTCTCAAGATAAATCTTGTCAACCTTCATCTGGCTTGATATAACGTTCCATGTGGAATCAAGCCACTGTGGATCAAGCATCTTCTGTACCTCATAGGCACGTGTATAGATTGCAACATTGTAATTATGGTACTTGCCAGGAACACGCTCATGTCTGACCGGTCCGTAAGCAGAATCTGCAGTTGATGGCTGCTGTCCGCAGGAAACAGCCAACAGTGCCATTGCCATTACACCGAACAAAGTCTTTTTCATATAGCTGTAAGTTTTCATTTGATTCATTTCTTTCCAAATACGCGGCATCTTCTGGCCGATGCAGTTATGCCATACTTGCCGTTGACAACTTCATTTCCCCACCATGTCAGAGTCTTCCAGTCTGACGGGTCAACAATATCAAGCCACTGGTTCTCACGGTTGTTGCCGGTCCAAGACCACGGCATGTAGCCGTATCCAAGGGCTGCACAGGTTGAAAGGATGGTCTTGTGGTCAGCCTTGCAGCCAAGGTTGTTGTCACCATCCTTATAGTTGTAGCCGAACTCTCCCACAATCAGAGGGAGTTTCTTCTCCTTGGCCGACTTCAGGTCCTTTTCAATCTTTTCTGGAGAATTCCAGGAACCATACATGTGTACAGACAGGAGAATGTTGTTCATTGGATCCGAGTCTATCAGTTCCTGTCCCTTTTCAAGGAAAGGAGCAATATTCTGTCCCCACCCTGGGGCATCAACAACAAGAGTTGCCAGATATCCGGCATCCCTCATCACGCTGACTGCAGCCTTGTAGGCATCGAGCCAATACTGTGAAGTCATTGCATTGTCGCCCCACTCGTTGGCAATGTTCAAAAGAAGGTACTTTTCATACTTCTTCAGCATGGCAACCCTTTCAGGCCGTGAATACCACTGCGCCATTGCAACCAGACGGTCCTTTGAAGTATTGCCGGTAACGTCATGCAACTCAACCATAGGAACCATCTTCAGTTCAATGCAACGGCTGATGATTCTTTCAAGTTCAGCATCCTTGCCACTTGTCTGCCATACTATTCGGATTGTGTTGGAACCTGTCTCCTGAATGTAGTCCAGAGCCTGATAGGCCCTTTCTCCAAACCATGCATGGGGATTGTTCATACCGACAATCACGAACTTCTTTCCATTTGCGTCAAGCAGACAATCACCTTTTGTGGTGAAATGTCCACTGCCTCTTGCCAAGGCCGATGCTACCGATGCCAGCATCAGAAGCATCACAGTGAAAGTTTTTCTTGTCATCATATCTGTTTTGTTCTAGGGTTTCTCAATATCTACCAGTCTTCCGGAACTGTTGAATGTAAGTTCATGAAGATTATCCAGGATAAGTACATACAGTTTTCCGTCATGCTCATACTTCATGACGTTGTTTGCGGAATAGTTCGATGCCATGAAGGCATTTATCCTGAGCGGCAGGACTTTTGCGGGAACAGGATTTGACTTGCTGCACTCTACTTCAGTCAGCATGCCGGTCTTGCTGAACTGTACCTTGTAGCCTCCGGAGAGCTTGACCTCATACTGTACAAGGCTTGCCCTTTTCTCAACCGTAGTACTCTTGACACTCCTTTCAGGAAAACATTTCTCTATGATTTTCTGCGATTTTTCAGGCAGCTGGGCATACGAAATATCCCTTACCTCTGCTCTGGCCAGAACAAAGGCAAGGGATAGTATGATGACAGAGATCAGTCGTTTCATTTTCTTTGGAGTATTAACCTCCAAATATATGAAATTTTAATTAATCTCCACTTATTCTGCAAGAAGTTCTATTGTTGAAGGCTGCATTCCATCAGAAGAACAGGTCACTTTGACATTACCGGCCTCAACATTGCCCTGTACCAGGATCTGTGCCAGACCATTGAAAGAGACCACTCTGTAAGACTTGCAGTCCAGCTCTACAGGACGTTCCGGATCATGACATGCAGGATCACCGTTACCTACACCAAGAATATGTGCCGGTCCTTCAACGCTGATTTCTATAGGTTCACATGCCGTGGCAGCAAAATGTCCCTTCCTGTCCCTGAGTTCAACCGTTATGACAGAAAGGTCCTTTCCGTCAGCATTGATGACAGAACGGTCTGCAGACAGTACAATGCGGCTGGCTTCCGATGCCGTATAGACAACCTCCTGGGCAACCTTCTTTCCGTTCCTGTAGCCGATAGCCTTAATGTTTCCCGGCTGATATTCAGCCTTCCAGGAAAGATGTCCATCCTTTGGCATCGGCTTTCTGCCCATACTCTTGCCATTGACCCAAAGAGCCACCTCGTCACAGTTGCTGTAAGCCCAGATATCAACGGTTTCACCCTCATGACCTTCAAGATTCCAGTGTGGCAGCAGATGCAGCACAGGCTCATCGGTCCACCAAGCCTTCAGGTACCAGGCTTCATCCTTGTAGAAACCGCAGTAATCAAGAAGACCGAACTCACTGTCAACGGCAGGATAAGACAGAGGGTTTGGTTCACCACGGTAGTCAAATCCGGTCCAATAGAACAGGCCACCTGCCCATGGAGTATCATGGTAGAATTTCCATCCACGCTCAATCATGTTCACGTATGTGGTGTCCGTACGGTTCAGGGCAGCCATGTGACCATTCTTCCGATCGTCAAAATAGACACCTCTAGTTCCGCATCCTGTAGTCTCTTCGGTACCTACCACCTTGCGGTCTGGGAACTGCCTGCGCTGCTCCTCAACTCCATTCTGAATTATGTAGTTGTAGCCGGCAACGTCAAGAACCTTTACCAGCTCACGACCACCTGAGATACCTGCAGTCACAGGCCTTGTCGGATCAATCAAATGAACCATCTCACGCATTGACGATGCAATTCTGATACCCTTTACATTGCCTTCAATGCCCCACTCTTCATTGCCGATGCTCCAGAGGATGACTGCCGGGTGATTCCTGTCACGTCTGATCATGCGCTCCAGCAGGCGCTGATGCTCGTCATTGATACCCATCAGGCGGTTCTCATCAATCACCAGGAATCCCAGTCTGTCACAGGCCTCAAGCATGGCAGGTGATATCGGGTTGTGCGATGCCCTGTATGCATTGCAGCCAAAGCTCTTCAGCCTGGTCAGCCTGTACTCCTGTAGGGCATCTGGAATGGCAGCACCTACTCCGGCGTGATCCTGATGCATGTTGACACCCTTCAATTCAATGTTTCTGCCGTTCAGGAAGAATCCCTGATCCTTGTCAAACCTGATGTCACGGAAACCTGTGACAGTCTCATAGGTATCAACCACCTTGCCTCCAGAAATGATATCTGTAACAACGGTATAAAGATAGGTGTCATCAATATCCCACAAGTGTGGATTCTGAATACGGACTGTATGAATGGTCTTACCTGTCTGTTTGGCCCGCAGAGAGAGCTTCTCGTCAGAAGAGACCAGTACAGTATTACCTTCTGCATCCTTCAATGTCTGCCTTACGACACAATCCACCGGTGTCAGACCAGAGTTGCGGACATCAGTCTCAATCTTGATTTCTGCACTTCCATAACCTTCAGAAAACTCTGAGACATAAACGTATGTTCCAAAGTCATCCACATGAACCGGATCAGACTTGATTATCCAGGTGTTCCGGTAGATTCCTGCACCTTCATAGAACCACCCTTCTTCAAGAGATGCATCAGCGCGGACAGCAACCACATTTTCAGAACCGTAATTCAGGTAATCAGTTATGTCATAGACTTGTGTGGCATATCCACTGGGTTCAGTACCCATGTAGAAGCCATTTACCCAGACGGTAGCGTTCCTGAAGATTCCGTCAAACTGCAACTCAATGTGCCGGCCTTCATCCTCAGCAGGAATAGTAAATATTTTTCTATACCAGCCCACACTCTGTTCCGGATACTTCAGACCAACCTCCTTATATCCATGGCTATGGCTTGCACCGCCATTGAAAGGCAGGTCAACCACCCAGTCGTGCGGAAGCACCACGTCAATCCACTCCTTACGGCTCCTGTCACGGAAATTCAACGCGTATGGTCCCTCAGGACTGTGCGATGCCTTTGTAAGGTAATTGAAATACTCCGAACCTGACCTGAAATCAGCCCGGTTGTCAACTGCACTGCCCAGTGCAAACTTCCAGTCCCTGTTGAAACTGGAAACCTCTCTTGCCTGCAGGGATCCTGCAAGAAGAGAGGCAACCACCATCAGTTGTAATATCTTTTTCATTTCTTACGTGCCATATCTATGATATCCAGGGATTCACGGCATTTGTCAGAGACATACTGCCAGTCCTGTGCCTTCACCTTATCTGACGGGAACAGCTTTGAGCCCATGCCAACGGCAAATACGCCAGCCTTGAACCATGCTGTCAGGTTCTCTTCTGTAGGCTCCACACCACCTGTAACCATAAGCTTGGTCCATGGCATAGGAGCAAGAAGTCCTTTCACGAACTTTGGTCCAAGCACATCGCCAGGGAACACCTTGCAGAGTTCACAGCCCGATTCCTGTGCAAAACCAACTTCTGAAACTGTGCCACATCCCGGAGAATAAGGAACCTGCCTGCGGTTGCATACCTTTGACACCTCAGGATTGAACAGAGGGCCTACCACAAAGCAGGCACCCAGTTGTATGTACATGGCTGCAGTTGCAGGATCCACTACAGAACCCACTCCCATAGCCATATCAGGGCATTCGGTTGCAGCAAACTTCACTACCTGGGCAAAGACCTCCTGTGCAAAGTCACCACGGTTTGTAAACTCGAAAGCACGTACACCGCCGTCATAGCAGGCCTTCACCACTTTCTTTGCTATCTCTGCATCGGCATTGTAGAAGACAGGAACCATACCGGTTGCACCAATCTTCTGCATCACCTGCATTTTATCAAATCTTGCCATATTCTTATCTTTGAACGCGGCCGTTGGCATTGCCACCAGCCAATGATTCCACCTCTTCTGCTGACACAAGATTGAAGTCACCCGGAATTGTGTGCTTCAGAGCCGATGCTGCAACAGCAAACTCAAGAGCCTGTCCCTGATTCTCCTTTGTCAGGAGACCATGGATGATGCCGCCTGAGAAAGAATCGCCACCGCCTACACGATCAACGATAGGAAGAATGTCATAGTGCTTTGACACATAGAACTCCTCACCATTATAAATCATAGCCTTCCAGCCATTGTGGCTTGCTGAGATTGACTCACGCAGTGTTGAAATGACGTACTTGAAACCGAACTCCTTCATCATGGCCTGGAATATACCCTTGTATCCCTCTGCACCTGTCTCACCGGCATTCACGTCGGCATCGGGCTTGAAGCCAAGACAAAGCTCAGCATCCTCCTCATTGCCGATGCATACATCAACGTACTGCATGAGCGGGCGCATGATTGACTGAGCCTTGGCCGATGTCCAGAGCTTCTTGCGGAAGTTCAGGTCAACGCTTACGGTAACGCCATGACGCTTTGCAGCCTCACAGGCCAGACGTGTCAGCTCTGCAGCCTTGTCGCTGATTGCAGGGGTGATACCGCTCCAGTGGAACCAGTCTGCACCCTCCATGATGGCATCAAAATCAAAGTCACATGGATCAGCCTCAGCAATTGCAGAATTTGCACGGTCGTAGATAACCTTGCTTGGACGCATTGCAGAACCGGACTCCAGGTAGTAGATACCCACGCGGTCACCTCCACGGCTTATAAAATCTGTTTTCACTCCATACCTGCGCAGTGAGTTCACTGCACTCTGGCCAATCTCATGCTTTGGCAGTTTGGTTACGAAATAGGCATCATGGCCATAGTTTGCGCAACTTACTGCAACATTTGCCTCACCACCGCCGTAGCAGACATCAAAGCTGTCGCACTGCACAAAGCGGCTGTTTCCCGGAGAAGAGAGTCTGAGCATGATTTCGCCCAGGCTTACTATTTTACTCATGTTTTTATATAATTGTCAATTAATTACTCCACAGCAAACTCAGAAAGGTCTATTGAGGAGATACCCTTGATATCATTAAATTTAATGGATTCTGCATTGGCTATCCTGATTGATACATTCCAGGTATCCACAGATTCGTATCTGTGAGAAATCTGCTGACGGACACTGATGGTATCAATCATGTCATCACCCCAGTCTATGATAGCAGACGCATCGTTTCCGGACAGAACCGGCGAATCCAGGGATTCTCCGTCATATACAAGCCCAATCATATCTGGCTGTGCCTTCTGCAGGATTACAACGGTCTGGGTCACATTCTCTGTAGGATCTGTCAGGGAAATCTTACCAACCCTCTGTACCTTTGACTCATTCGGATCAATCCTGAACTGATGGGTGTAAGAGACGATACCCTTGGTATCTTCCAGATGAATCCAATCCTTGCCCTCATCTATTGAGATCTCATAATCCAGATTTGAAATCAGGTCCAGAGAGATGACTTCACCCTGGGCCTCAACAAGGAAATCCATACTGCTCAGGTCAAGAACAAGATTACGTTTCTGCTCAACTGACAGAACAGTTTCTGCACCCTCTGATGAGACAAATCTTACGGTTCCGGTTCTAGTTTCACCGGAATAATTCTGACTGGCCCTGATATTGATCTTGATATCACCTGCAACACCTTTCTTCATTGAGATGTTGAGCCAGTTGGCATCGGCAGAGGCAGTCCAGTCATAGGTAGCGGAGAGGTTCAGGGACAATGTGCCTCCTGTGGATTCTGCGACCCAGTTGTTCTGGTCAATCGTGATAAGGTCTATCACCTTCTCTTCTGGCTTGCAGGAGAAGAAGAGAGTAAAGGAAAATGCCAGTAATATTATATTAAACAGTTTCTTCATAATAATCAGAGTTTAATCTGCATGGTCTTAATATCCTTGCCTTTTGACAGTGTAAAGATGTACTCGATGCCCTTCTGAAGGCTCTTCAGGTCAACTTCAATGGTGCCGTCTTCTTCATTGAAGACTGCTGCCTGTTCTGTCAGGTCAGCTCCGGAAAGGTCCGTGACAGTAAATTCCACGCCATCCTTGGTGTTGATCAGAATCTTGCCGGATGCTTTCTGTATCTCAAAGGTCGTACTCTCATCAATGAAAGTCGGATCTTCAAGGTAAACGTCATAATTCTCTCCCTTGTAGTATGTGATTCTACGCCAATCGCCATTGTTGTCACCGCAATACATGAGTCGCAGCTTGTCACCAATCTCAGGCGCGTCATCAAGGGTGAAACTAATCCAAACACTGGCATCATCAAGATTCTCAACACGGTTGTCAACGACATTTACAGTATCGGTGATATAGGCCTTCAGGACATCATCGTGATCATACAAAGCCCATGCCAGCCTTCCAGAGTAAGGAACCTGACCCATATTGTAAATGCCTGTCTTCAGCTTGTATTGGCCATTAACTTCAAATGACTCTACTGGATTATCCTGCATGTCTGTAACCTTGAGTTCATACAGAAGAAGCATCTCTTCAGGCAGGCCACCCTCATCAGGTTTCAGATTGACAATCATGTCATGGTACTCAGTATAGTCACTGAATTGCGGGAACACATAGTAACCGTTTCCTGAACCGCCCCATCCAAAGTTTATGTGGAAGCCTCCGTCAGAAGCATAGCCATCCAGCACAAAGGCATGTCCTGCATTGTCCTTGGTTGAAGCGCTGTAATAAACCGGCATGCCGTTGTCAAGATTCCTATAGATCATGTCAAGCCATTCGTCAGTAGAGAACCATGGACCATAAAGAAAATTTGCACTTGCATCGTACTTCATATGTTCTACAAGCGCAGGTGTAACATTTGAAGAGTAAGCACCGGTACCATCAGTGCCATACATTGCCTCGACCATCACACCGCAATCGTGCATGAGCGTTGCAATTTCTTTCTGGGCATCAGTAAGTTCCTTGGTCTTGACTACCGATGCAGGCATGATGGACCAATTGTATTCATGGCCCAGTTCATAACCCTTTATGAATATCTTGTTCTGGTTATCGTCCAGATATGAATACCCTTTGAGAGTTCCGACACCTGCATCCGGCCATTTGTGATACCAGAGGATCTCTGCCATTGCCGTTGCAACACATCCTGTATAGGTGTCTTTCGGACAAAATGCATTGAATGGTTCGGTCTGATTCCATTTTGGAGTCTTCAGATCAACAACCACGCTGTAACCCTTGACGATTTCAGAAGAGAGATGCTCCCACCTTTCAGGAGTTCCCGAATTATCTACTACACCTCTTCTTCTAAGATTCTCAATATGGCTCTCCATGTTGTCCATCCACTCCTTGACGTTCACAGGAAGTTCACCCTCAAAGAATGAATCCTCATTGGAATACGCAAGGACCGGGGTTGACTGAGTGTCACCTGCAATCATCACGAATCCACCCTTGGAATTGTTGAAGACATAGAACGGTGAATCGGCTGACGACTTTCGTGATCCCTGATAGACAAGAGTAAGCTCTCCGGGAACAATTCCCTTTGTCTCTGCCTCAATCCGGAAAAATCCCTTGGCAGCCTGCAAGGCTCTGTCAAGACTTACCTTCTCTGCATATCCGGATGCTGACACAAGGCTCAGCAGCAGGAATGCAACGGTTTTCCTAATCTTTTTCATTTATTGCTGTTTTTCACTTCAAGAACCTCTTCTATAGTAAGAGGCTTTATCTTATTTCCAAGACGGCGGGCACCGTTTTCTGTAACAAGCCAGTCCATCTCATTTCTTATTCCGCCAAAGTCCTTGTAACTTTCAACAAGGTCATAGTTGATGAAATCCTTGAACCGGCCCTCTGCACGCCACATGTCAATAAGCTGTGGAATGAAATAGATGCCAGGCTCAACGGTAAAGCAGAAGCCAGGCTCCAGAGGACGTGCCAGTCTAAGTGATTTGTAACCGAAACGCGGATCCTTCTTCTCACCGTCAAGGTAACCCACATTGATCTCACCCAGATTCTCCATGTCATGAACGTCAAGTCCCATCATGTGGCCAAGTCCGTGTACAAAGAACAGAGCATGTGCTCCTTCCTCTACGGCAGCCTGGGCATCGCCCTTCATGAGTCCCAGTTCCTTCATGCCGTTCACCATGGCCAGAGCAGACTTCTTATGTACGTCAAGGTAGGTGATTCCAGGCCTGATTGCATCTGTAGCTGCGCGGAACATTGCCACGTTTATGTTGTAGATATCCTTCTGACGTGGAGTGAAGTCATCTCCTACAGGCATTGTTGAGGTCAGGTCACCGGCATAGTGCATGCGGTTCTCTGCGCCGGCATCAAGCAGGAACATGCGGCCGTCCTGAAGAATGCCGTCATGGATATGGTTGTGCAGGGTCTGACCGTTGATTGTGGCAATTGTAGGGAAAGATACAGAGCAGCACTCCCTGTATGCAACCTCTTCAATGGCGGCGGCTACTACTGACTCCATGATACCGGGACGTACAGTACGCATTGCCGTCTTGTGCATCTCAACGCTCAGATCAACAGACCATTCAATCTGTTCAATCTCTTCTGCGCTCTTGTGGTTTCTCTGGTTGATGATTGCCTTGCAGAATGGGAGCGATGCCTTGGCTGCCTGCTCTGCCGGCCTGATGCCGAGCAGATCCTGGAGCCATATCTGGTGTGCAGCCCTGTACGGTGGCAGGAAATGTATCTGCTGTCCTTTGGCCGATGCCTTGTCAAGATAGGCCTTCAGCTCCTTCATAGGCAGAGTCTCCTCAATGCCTACCAGCTGACTCTTCTCATGTATGGTTGGCTGCGGACCTGTCCAGACAATGTCATCTATGGTCAGTTCGTCACCGAAAATGATCTCACGGTTTTCATCTACGTCAATGATGGCTGCCAGACCGGCATAGTCTGAGCCAAAGAAATACAGGAATGAACTGTCCTGACGGAAAGCATAGGTATTATCTGCATAGTTCATGCCCTGTTCGTCGTTTCCCAGGAACAGAAGCACGCCGCTTCCCATGGATTTCATGAGCTGCGAACGTCTTTTCTGGTATGTGCTTTTTGCAAACATATTTTATGGTTTTATTGTCAAATTACAAAAATATATAAAATTATTGTCTATACCAATTAATACTCTCCCGTTCTCCTGCAATCCAGACAATATCGCCCGGAGCAAAAATCAGTTCCGGCCTTGGATTCACAGAAATCTGCCCCTGACGCATTATGCTTATCAGCATGCATCCCGATGCCCTCAGATCAGCCTCGACAAGTGTCTTGCCAACAAGAGGAGAAGATGCAGAGAGCGTCACCATCTCAACGGTAAATTCCTGAGACTGTGAATCTTTCTGATGGCGGCCGTCTCCGGTCTCCATCATTTTCCTGAGCGATTCAAGCTGTAAGGTGGTACCCACCGCAAGAAGCGTATCGCAAGGATATACAAACTCTGTTGCCCCCGGGATAAGGATATTTGCCGTACCCCTTTCAATTTTTATGATATTTGCACCCGACGCGCTGCGGATGGGGACATCACGGAGCATCTTTCCGGCAAACACAGAGTCAGGATTGACACTTATCCTCTCAAGATGGACGTCATATCCTGCAAGCGTATCACGGATACCGGCAGCAATAGGCGCCTGGCGGCGTGCCTCAAGCTCCTTCTCATTCAGATTCTCAAAGAAGCGCTTTTCAAGACGGTTGAACTTATGAACCGAGCGACGCGCCACGAAAAGGAAAGCACCTCCGGTAAGGATAATCAGCAGGATTGACCAGTAGGACAGTGTAAAATGGCCTGCAACCACAACTACCACGAACCCCATGGCTATAGCAATCCTTAGCAGGATAAGAGACAGCACCGGCCAGATATTCTCTTCCCTCTCAACCAGAAGATTGTGCACATTCATGGACCCGGCCTGAACTGCCAGTCCAAAAAGGAACGGAGTCATGACTACAAGAGTGATGACAGTGCATATCATGTTGTGTGCAGGTCTGCTCCAATCAGGAAGAATGCTGTCAACCACCCCATCCAGGTATCTGTCAGCACACAGGACGATAGCCAGAAGAACCACACCGTACATCAGAACCCTCAGCAGATAGCTTTTCAAGAGCTTTTTCCATTCATTCTGGGCTGCCTTTGAGGAGGCATCGGCCGATGCCCCGGATGGTTCCATGAGTGAAATCCATCTGTCCGGCAATCTGTCAATCAGGAATTTCTCAGCAGGCGATGCCAGTCTGATCATATATGGAGTAGTGAATGTAGTAATTACAGACACAGCCACGATAATCGGATATATAAAATCGCGCATCACGCCCAGAGAGGTGCCCAGACCTGCAAGGATAAAACCGAATTCACCCAACTGCGACAGACTGAATCCGGTATTGATTGCCTTGTAAATACCCTGTCCAGCCAGGATTGCACCTGCAAAAGAGAAGAAGATGTGTCCAGTTATGACCACGGTGACCAGGACAATTACAACGCCCAGATGATTCATTATGACATGCGGATCAACCATCATACCCACTGACACGAAGAAGATGGCAGAGAACAGATTCTTTATTCCGCCAACAAGATGCAGTATCCTTTCTCCCTCAAGAGTCTCTGCAAGAATAGATCCCATGACAAATGCTCCCAACGCAGAAGAAAATCCTGCTGTCTGAGCAAGACTCACCATTCCAAAGCAGAGACCGATGCTCACAATCAACAGTATCTCGTCAGTCAGGAACGCCTTTGCCTTCTTGAGAATACTTGGCAACAGATAGATTCCCACAAGGAACCAGAGTATCAGGAAGAAGCCCAGTTTTGCCAGATTGAAGAGCATCTCGCCTCCCGCAAAGCTGTTTGATACGGCCATGGTTGAGAGAAGTACCATGAGCAGAATGGCAATGATGTCCTCAAACACCAGTGTACCAAATACAAGAGGGGCATACGGTCTGGAATTCAGTCCCATGTCATCATAAGCCTTTATCACTATGGCAGTAGAAGACATGGAAAGCAAACCGCCCAGGAAGATACTCTCCATTGACGTCCAGTCCATTGCCCGGCCTACGATGAATCCCAGAAGGAAAATGCCTATGAACTTGCATCCGGCAATAATCAGTGCACTGCTGCCTACCTTGATCATTTTCCTGATACTGAAATCCAGTCCCAGAGCAAACATCAGGAAGATTATACCTATTTCTGACCACTGGTCCACGGTTTCCGTACTTGAAATTGAAGGAAAGAAGCCCATATGCGGGCCTACCAGGAAACCGGCAAGAATATAGCCAAGAATCAAAGGCTGCTTGAGTGCCTTTGATATGACAGTGAAGACACCGGCCGATATCAGAATCAGCGCTAGGTCCTTAACCAGGTTCAATTCTTCAGACATGCCGCAAAGTTACCACTATATTTTTGCTATCTTCGCACAGGAAACAGAAAATACATCTATAAATATATGAGAATTACAAAATCACTACTGCTTTGTTCGGCAGCAATTCTGCTGACAGCATGCGCCGGGAAGGCTCCAAAGGTCAATCCCGCAATTTCTCCAGACAAGGAGATTGAACAGAAAGTCAAGAAAACTCTTGCAGGAATGTCTCTTGAAGAAAAGGTTGGACAGATGTGCCAACTTACCGTTGACCAGGTTGTCCGCGGAAAGAGAGGCGGTGGAGTTGAAATGATCCCTGAAGGTCTTGAAAATGTATTTGCAAAGTACAAGCTTGGATCAATCCTGAATCTGCCGGGCGGCGGAACACCTACCCCTGCCACCTATTCATACTTTGTAAGGGAGATGAACCGCTATTCACTTGACAATGTCGGGGTCACAGAACTGTACGGCGTGGATATGATCCATGGTGCATCGTATGTCTATGGAGCAACCATGTTCCCACAGGAGATCAACCAAGCAGCATCATTCAACAGAGAGATCCCTCACCGCATTGGTCAGATTACAGCGTATGAGACACGTGCTGCAATGGTACCATGGGTATTTGCACCGGTAATGGACCTTGGACGTCAGCCACTCTGGTCACGCATGTGGGAGAGCTACGGAGAGGATCCGTTCCTGAACCGTGAAATGGCAGTAAAGGCAGTAACCGGTCTTCAGGGAGACGATCCTAACCATATTGACGGCCAGCACGTTGCAGCCTGCCTCAAGCACTACCTTGCATACGGAGTTCCTGTCAGCGGCAAGGACCGTACCCCGTCGAGCGTGACAGACCGCGAGCTCAGAGAGAAGTATTTTGAGCCATTCCGTGCATCGATCCAGGCAGGAGCCCTCTCTCTGATGGTCAACTCTGCCATGAACAACGGCCTTCCGGTACATGCAAACTACCAGCTCCTGACACAGTGGGCAAAGGAGGAGCTGGGCTGGGACGGAATGATCGTGACAGACTGGGCAGACATCAACAATCTGTGTGACCGTGACCACATTGCCGCAACCCACAAGGATGCCATTGCATTGGCTATCAACGCCGGCATCGACATGAGCATGGTACCATACGACATAACATTCTGCGATGACCTGATTGCACTTGTAAAGGAGGGTCGTGTTCCTATGTCTAGAATTGACGATGCCGTAAGCCGCATCCTCCGCCTCAAGTACCGTCTGGCTCTTATGGACGAGTCAACATGGGACAAGACACCTGAACAGATGGCTGCAGAATTCCCGGAATTTGGCAGCGACAGGTTCGCAAAGGAAGCCACAGAGATGTCTGAAGAGGGAATCATCCTTCTCAAGAACAACGGAATCCTGCCACTCCAGCAGGGCCAGAAGATTCTTGTCACAGGTCCTAATGCCAACAACTTCAACACACAGAGCGGTGGCTGGACCTACACATGGCAGGGAAGCGAATCAGAAAGATACTGCCGTGAGATTGGCAAGTACAAGACATTCTATGAGGCAATCTCAAACAAGTTCGGTGCAGAGAACGTAACATACGTACAGGGACTCAGATATACCGGTTACAGCAACGACCACGAGCGTGAAGGCTTCGTTGACATTGACGCAGCAGTCAAGGCTGCACAGAACGTTGACGTCATCATAGCCGTTGTCGGTGAGAACTGCTACTGTGAGACACCGGGTAACATCAATGACCTGGTAATGAGCCAGAATCAGCGTGACCTTGTAAAGGCTCTTGCAGCAACAGGCAAGCCGGTGGTTCTTGTCCTGAACGAGGGTCGCCCACGTATCATCACAGACATTGACCAGCTCTCTGCTGCCACAGTACACACACTCCTTCCAAGCAACTATGGCGGTCTTGCACTTGCAAACCTTCTGGCCGGTGATGCAAACTTCTCTGCAAAGCTTCCATTCACCTACCCTATGTATTCAGGTTCAACATCAACATATGACTACAAGCCATGTGAGAGCCAGGGTCAGATGGACGGTGCCTACAACTACGATGCCCGCATCAACGTGCTCTATCCATTCGGTCACGGTCTCAGCTATACCACATTTGAGTACAGCAACCTTGAGATTGACAAGACCAGCTTCACCGTTTCTGACAAGCTCACATTCACCGTTGACGTTACCAACACAGGTAAGGTTGCAGGCAAGGAGGCAGTTCTGCTTTACGTAACAGACATGATTGCAAGCATCACTCCTGACAACCGCCGTCTGCGCGCATTTGAGAAGATCAGCCTTGAACCAGGTGAGACAAAGACCGTTACCCTAACAGTTGATGCCAAGGACATGGCATTTGTTGGAATTGACAACCACTGGATTCTTGAGGAGGGAGACTTCACCGCAGCAGTAGGAAAGCTCTCTGTACCATTTGCATGTACAGAAACCTACCGTTGGGAGACACCGAACAGACAGTAAAAAAATGGGAAAGCCTCTATCCATCACGGACCGAGGCTTTCATGAATAGTATCTACCAATACTACGTTACTTGGGAGTCTTTTTTGATTTGATTTTAACTAACACACATCATTATGACTAGTTGAAGCACGATTCAAATCTTGTTTCCGATGCAAAGTTGGCCATCATTCAATAAACTCCGGATACAGTTTTGTTGAAATATCATGTTGCAGAATTTGAACACCCCATGTTGCAAACTCTGCAACATGAATGAAACAAAAGCGAAATAACCCAACGAAACAAATCCGAAACTCCCAAAAGGCATAAAAAAGGGGGCAGCCAAACGGCTGCCCCCTTTCAAATTTACACATAAATGATTGTTACTCAACAGTAACCACCATAGACTTAAGCTTATTCATCTCAGATGAGCCGCCATACATAACCTTGTACTGGCCTGGAATAGGACGCATTGTACCGGTTGTGGTATCATACCACTCAAATGACTCTGCTGTGAGCTCAATTTCAACCTAAGCCTTGTTTTTCTTCTCAATTGCAACACGCTTGAATGCGCGCAGTGCATGAGAAGGACCTTCAGAATCACCTACACGGCTGATGTAAACCTGTACAACCTCTTCACCATTCATCTTACCCTTATTCTTTACAGGGATTGTCAGAGTCATTGGAGAATCCTTGCTTACTACCTTCTGGCTGGCCTTAGCCTTTCCGTACTTGAATGTAGTATAGCTGAGACCATAACCGAATGCGAACAGAGGCTTCTCTGTCATATAGCGGTATGTACGGCCCTTCATTGTATAATCCTCAAAGTCTGGCAGCTGGTCTGTGCTCTTGTAGAATGTGACAGGAAGACGACCTGCAGGATTGTATTCACCAAAGAGAACGCTGGCAACAGCATCGCCACCAGCCTGACCAGGATACCATGCCTGAACAATTGCAGAAGCGTATGGAGCAACTTCAGCAAGACCCATGGCAGACCCAGAGAAGTTCACAAATACGACCTTCTTTCCTGCCTTTGCAAGAGCCTGTACAAGTTCAGCCTGAACCTTAGGAAGTTCAATTGCTGTACGGTCACCACCACGGAAACCTTCCAGGTTTACAGACATCTCCTCACCCTCAAGTGATGGAGAGATACCGCCGGCGAACACTACGATGTCAGCATCCTTAACCTTCTCGACAGAAGCCTCAACGCTTACCTCCTCCTCATAGCCAAGATCAAAGTAGAGAACAGCAAGACCGCTCTGGCATGTATAGTTCAGCTGAATCTCATAATCCTTGCCAGCCTCAGCCTTCAGGGTATATACCTTCTTGCTCTCATTTGGGTTGCGAGCCATACCTACACGGCGGCCATCGATGCTGAGAACTGCATTTCCCTGATTCTGGATATAGAAGGCAACATCGCCATCCTCTTCTGCATGGAATGTAGAAGTGTACTGGGCGCTGAAGTTTTCAAGATTTACATTTGGAGCAAATACGGTTGCACCGCCTGTAGTGAAGTGGAAAGGAGTTGAATGATGACGGAGAACGTCTGGATCAGCACCCTGAGCAGGACGTGCCTGATTCCAATACTTTGCATCAAATCCCTGTGTTCCGCTTGCAGTACACTGACCAAAGAGACTCTTCAGGGCAAAATTGCTCAGAACGTAATCGCAGCCACGCTCATAGATAACCTGACCATCAGAAACCATTGACTGGATACCGGCGAGAAGAGTTGTCGTATGGCTTGGGAAACCATTGTAGTTACCCCACTGCATCACTGAGTCATTTGCATTAGGACCCATTACAGCAATCTTTGCATTTCTTGAAAGAGGAAGCACCTTCTTGTTGTTCTGAAGGAGAACCATACTCTCCTGAGCCATCTTCATTGCAAGAGCCTTATGCTCCTTGCTGTCAACTACGCTGATTGGAATCTTGTTCCACTCAACAAGTTCTGGAGCATCCATCTCACCAAGCTCAAAACGGGCCTTCATAAGGCGGATAAGTGAGCGGTCAATGTCAGCCTCTGTGATAAGACCCTGCTCAATTGCCTGAGGAAGAGTGTTGTATGAGCTTCCGCACTCAAGATCTGTACCTGTTATGACTGCCTTTGCTGTTGCGTGTGGTGCATCAGGCTCAGTCTCATGATGACCCTTCTGGAAGAAGTCATTGATAGCCCAGCAGTCAGAGGTAACGATGCCCTGATAGCCCCAGTCATTACGCAGGATCTGCTGCAGAAGACGCTCACTGCCGCAGCAAGGATCACCCTCATAACGGTTGTAAGCACACATAACCTCCTTGACACCAGCCTCTGTTACAAGAGCCTTGAATGCAGGAAGATATGTCTCCCAGAGATCACGTGCATCAATATTCTCTGCATCGTATGAGTGACGGTTCCACTCTGGACCAGAATGAACGGCAAAGTGCTTTGCACATGCATGAAGTTTGTCATACTTTGAGTCTGCAGGCCCCTGGAGACCATTTACTACGGCAACACCCATACGGCTTGTAAGATATGGATCCTCACCGTATGTCTCCTGACCTCTACCCCAACGTGGATCACGGAAGATATTTACGTTAGGAGTCCAGAAAGTATGACCCTGATAACGTCTCAGGCCACCGTTCTCACTGTACTGTGCAGACTTGGCACGGGCCTCATCAGAAACGGCTGTAAAGACATCAAAAAGCAGGGCATCGTCAAATGACGCAGCCATACCGATGGTCTGTGGGAAAACTGTAGCAAGACCTGAACGGCCAACTCCGTGAAGAGCTTCGTTCCACCAGTCATAAGCTTTGATACCAAACTCAGGGATTGCAGGTGATGTATTCTGCATCAAAGAGACCTTCTGCTCCAGTGAAAGACGGCTGACAAGATCAACGGCTCTCTCTTCCGGACTGAGGTCAGGATTCTTGTATGGCTCTGCTGAGCAGAGTACGAGTGCCATCATGGCACCTCCCAAAACGGTAGTAAATTTAAATTTGTCCATATTCGGTCTATTATTCTCACAAAAGTAGTCATTTTAGAGAAAGAACCATATACTTTTGCACCATAAAAACAATAATGACAATGACAGGAAAGACAGGAAGGGTACTGCTTATCTATACGGGAGGAACGATCGGAATGGGAAAGAATCCTGACACAGGAGCCCTGGAGCCACTTGATTTCAACCATCTTCTGGAGTGTCTTCCGGAATTCCAGCAGATCAGGACCAGCGTCAGTGTGTTCCAGTTTGAGAACCCGATGGACTCAAGTGACATGAATCCCGATGTCTGGATAAGGCTTTGCCATATAATCTCAGACAATTACTCAGGATATGACGGCTTTGTCATATTGCACGGCACAGACACCATGGCATATACGGCATCAGCCCTCTCATTCATGCTTGAGAACCTGACAAAGCCGGTAATTCTCACCGGATCCCAGCTTCCGATAGGCCAGTTGCGCACAGACGGAAAGGAGAACCTGGTGACAAGCCTTGAGCTGGCAGCGGCCAAGGACAGCAACGGACACGCAATAGTACCGGAAGTTGCCATCTATTTCAGCGGGAACCTGTTACGTGGAAACAGGTCAACGAAGAAGAGTGCAGAGAATTTCAACGCATTCGAATCATACAACTACCCTCATCTCGGCAGTGCAGGAGTCAACATAAAGTGGGCATCGCACCATATACTGAAGCCAGATTTCAGCAAGCCCATGACCCCCCACTTCAAGATGAATCCCAACGTGCTGGTATTCTCTCTTTTCCCAGGAATTCAGGAAAGCATATTCAGGAATCTGCTTGAGATTCCGGAGCTCAAGGGTATTGTCATGCGCAGTTTCGGAGCCGGAAACGCCCCGCACCAGAAATGGCTTATTGACCTTCTGGGCGATGCCTCAGAAAAAGGCATCACCGTGGTCAACGTATCACAGTGCATGGCTGGCGCAGTTGAGATGGACCTCTATGACAACGGATTCCAGTTGCAGAAGGCTGGCGTCATCACCGGTCTGGACAGTACGGTTGAGGCTGCAGTAACAAAACTGATGTTCCTGCATGGACAGTATGACGACCCGCAGACAGTACGCAGGCTGCTCCAGACAGACATTGCAGGAGAGATCACTGGATTCTGAGAGACCTCTCTACAAGGTTCTGTAAAGAGGCCAGGGCTTCTGAATCCGGAGCATTCATGCTCAGCACGCACAGCACTCCCCTCTTTGCTTCAGAGCACATGACACGGATGGGTGTTTCATCTTCAAGCCATGCATCAAAGCCGTATGCCTTACGGTTGTTGAATGACCACACCTCTATAGGATTATAATCCTCGGCATCGTCCTCATCAAAGCCTACCATATCAAGGAAATTGGTCATGGCCTGATCTGCTGCGGTATTCTCTGCAGGCATCTCACCCACAGTTATATCAACAGACTGGGAACCATCTGCAGAAACCGCCTCAATCAGAATCTCCTGGGAGCCACCCATACCAGGTACGGTCTCCTTCCTTACACTCCAGCCTTCCGGCATGACAATCTTTACATCCATGCACCAAAATTACAAAAAAACAATAAACAGCCAGCCCGATGCCAGCTGTTTATCTCTGTATCCGACCTTAGAACTGGAAAGTCTCAGATATGGTCCACTCGTCCTCGACCGTGATGCCAAAGTCACCGGTCGTGTAGCTGTTCACTCCGCCTGCAAACAGATCTCCCTGATATACAGTTATTCTGTTACGTGCTATCGGAACCTCTTCAAACAGAGTCTCCTTCAGATTGTTTCCAAATTCGTCAAAGGCAGTAATGGTCATCTTGAGAGCCTGTGAGTCAGACCTTGGGAATGTATAAACCTCATAGACAGTCTTGTCCGGCAGAACAGCAAGTTCCTCAGTCTGATTGCTCCTAGCTGCACCGGTTCCGGTCTGTGGATTCAGTGACATACTACCGCCAGAGTAGGCAAACACAAGTTTTGTAACATTGTCAGGAATGGCTCCACTCAGATTCAGTCTGAATTT
>JAKSIY010000030.1 GCA_024398535.1 Bacteroidaceae bacterium | reverse complement strand
TGACAAGAGTCCCTTCGTTTTTATAATTGTTCCGACAATTTTCTCCCGGAGGGACCTTTTTATGGTAGGACTCGGTACAATCATCAACACATTGGCAATCATCGTCGGCGGCCTGTTGGGTATGGCCTTCGGACGGTTTTTCAACGACAACACCCAGGACACGCTCTGCAAAGATCTGACGCAGAAGCTGAGCCAGAATGACAGCAGCACCGTTTATCTGGGACTCGTCTGAAGAGCGCAGCCATATCTCTATTATGCGGCGTGAAGGAGGGTATCCGAACGCCATGCGCTCAGCAAGTTCATGGTTGTAGAAGCCCACGTAGTCTGATGTCTTCACAAAATGGAAGACTGGATTGTCAAGATTGCCTGACTGGATTACCACCGAGCCCTGATGATGCTTGCGGCCGGCACGACCCGCAACCTGGCTCATCATCTGGAAGGAGCGCTCAATGGCCCGGAAATCAGGCTGGGCCAGCATGGCATCGGCCTTAATTATTCCTACCACGCTGACACGGTCAAAATCAAGTCCCTTGGTCACCATCTGCGTTCCAATGAGCACCTGGGCCTGCCCGTCCTGGAACTCCTGCAGAATATGCTCATAGCTGGCAGTGGTGGTTGCGGTATCAAGGTCCAGACGCAGAATGCCGATGCCCGGAAAGAGTCTCTGCACCTCTTCTTCAACCCGCTCTGTTCCAAAGCCGTAGTTACCGAAGGTACTCTCTGAACAGTTCGGACAGGTGGCAGGCAGATGGTAAGTCTTTCCGCAGTAATGGCACGAGAGCATGTTCATGCGGCGATGGTAGGTCAGGCTGACATCACAGCTGTCGCATTTTGGTATCCATCCGCACTGGCGGCACTCTATCTGGCTGGAGTATCCACGACGGTTCTGGAACAGGATGACCTGCTCGCCAGCCTCAAAAGCCTGGGCCATCTTCTCCCTGAGGAGCGGACTGAACAGTCCCTTCATGATCTTCTTGTGACGCAGTTCACCGGTATCAACCAGATGAATCTCAGGAAGAGCGATGCCCTTGTAGCGCTTGTCCATGACAGCCAGGCCGTATCTTCCGGTCAGCGCCAGATTGTATGTCTCAATTGACGGGGTGGCCGATCCCAGCAGCACCTTTGCTCCATACTGCCGGGCAAGCACCATTGCCACATTGCGGCCATTGTATCGCGGAGCCGGATCCTCCTGCTTGTAGCTTGGCTCATGTTCCTCATCGACAATGACCAGACCCAGGTTACGGAAGGGCAGCATTACGGCGCTGCGGGCTCCCACGATGAGCCTGTATGGGTTGTCGCTGAGCTGCTTCTGCCAGGTTTCAACGCGCACGGCATTGCTGCATCGGGAGTGATAAACGCCCATTTCAGCGCCGAAAATGCGCTGCAGACGCTGCAGCATGTGCAGGGTGAGCGCAATCTCGGGGAGCAGGAAAAGCACCTGCTTTCCTGCCTCTAGCTGTTCCTTTATAAGATGTATGTAAACCTCAGTCTTGCCACTGGCGGTAACACCGTGCAGCAGACATATCTGCTTGTACTGAAACTGTTCCTGAAGCTCATTGAGCGCCTTCTGCTGGAGTGCATTCAGGGTGTTGGGTTCAAAGACATGGCCCTTGAACTGCGGCAGTCTGCCCACCTCATACTGGTACGTTTCAAGAACCCCCTTCTCAACCAGCGTGTTCAGCGCAGAGACACTTGGATATGCCTTGAGCAATGCTCTTTTGGAAACCGGAACGGGATTCTCAGGCACCTCATCATAGGCAGCCAGAAGCAGGAACTTCTCAAGCATCTCAGCTCCCTTCCTGGAACGCTTCAGGGCATCGGCGGCAGGCAGCGCAACCAGACGGACATAGGTCTCGGTATGCGGCTTGAACCGCTCTGCCTTGTCACCGCTCTCTGGGCGCATGGCAGCAGGGAGCATCGCCTTCATGGCATCGCCCTTTGAGCATAGATAATAGTCAGACATCCAGTCAAGGAGCTTCATCTGCTCAGGCAGAAGTGAAGGACGGACCTGCGATGCCGAACCGTCAGCGGGAGCGTCCAGAACCTGCAGGATTGACCTGATGCGGTATCCCTGAGGCTTCTCATCATGCAGACGGACCACCACGCCGGTGCACTTGCGGCTGGGGCCAAGAGGCACATAAACACGCACCCCAGGCTGAACCTGGGGGAGCATCTCTGATGGCACGCTGTAGGTGAACAGCTGCATCAGAGGCACGGGTAATATTACGTCAATATATTTCAAAAGAACAGAGTAGCACCCAGCTGCAATGAACGGTTCCTGATAGGATTGCGTCCCAGCTCTATGGTTGTAGAGTTATCTGTATGGCTGAGTGAATATGAACCCAGGTTCTGTACCTGCCAGTTATAGTTGGCAAAGACCTGGAGATGCGGTCCCATCATGACTCCGGCGCCGGCATTGAGACTTACGGTAGCCTTGTTCAGGACATACTCCTGTATGTCATCTCCATTCAGTATGGTATAGGCAGTCTCACCTACATTCAGACGAATCTGCGGGCCGCCGTATATGAAGAGATCAAAGTTGTCTGCCAGACCAAAGAACATCTTCATGTTGATTGGCACAATGATGCTGTTCTGCTTCAGGATAGCCTTGTCAGGGAGCTGAAGACCTGACTGGGAATAGAGTCCGGCAATCTCAATACCCATTCCTGACTTGTAGTGGCTCTGCAGCACACCGCCTACCTCAAAGCCATTGTAGCTGTTGTCATGAAGCACAGTCTCTGTGTTTACAGCCGAGATGCTGTTCTCTACGCTGTTGAATGCTCCGCGAACACCTATTCTTGTCTCTGCACTGGTTACGGCAGGGAACAGCAGAATGGTCAGCAGTGCTGACACAATTGAGAAACCTCTTTTCATAATCCGTATCTTTTTATCGTCCATGAACACTCAGGTGCTCACCTGAGCCTGAAGACTTGGTCTTTGCTGGTTTTGGAGCCTTGGCCTTTGGAGCCTTCTCTGTAGGAGTACGCTGGGTCCTCTGGGTACGGCTGGCAGAAGCTTCAGATGAAGCCTTGGCCGGCTTGCCAGAGACAGCTTCTTCCGGTTCGGAAGCAGCAGAAGTACCGCTCCACAGATGCTGCTCAAAGTCAGTAAGCTGCTGCTCTATGCGGGCACGCTCCTGAATGATGTTGGCAGAATCACCGCCGGCAGCCTCAGCAAGAGACTGGTTGCGCAGATTGCTGGTCTTGTAGATATCGCCCTCATACTGACGCATCACAAAGTAGTCGTCAAGACTCCTGTTGCTGGTGTTGTTGTAGCTGCTGGTCATGACCTGGGTCTGTCCCAGATAAGGGCTGATCTCGTCATAATTGAGCCAGAACATTGGGTAGCTGACGTATGCATCGCCAAAGTCACTGCGCATGAGCACCGGGCAGACTGCGGTAACGCGGGTCTGGAAGTCACCGGTACGCTGATCAAGATAGTAGCTCTCCTTGATGTAATACTTCAGAATCTCATTGCTAGGGATATTTGAAGTCTCTACAATATACTGGTTACCACGCTTTTCACTCTCAATATAGAATTTCTTAAGAAGATTCTCTATGTCAAGCTTATTATCTGGAGTGAACAGTTCGTTTCCATCAAGACGATACTCGTATGCGGTAATCTTGCCCTCAAGAATCAGCTTGAAGACCAGGGTAAAGAAGTTGACGCGGTCGCCCAGAGGCTCCTCCGGATAATAGAGAGCGGCATTCTTCTCCTTGCGCAGGTCAAGTTCGCGGTAGATATCACGCTTCCAGCTGACCTCTGCAGGGGTAGCGGTCTGCGCAGTATATTGTGTTCTGGCACGTGTTGACAGGGTTACGGCACCCTGACTCTGCTGTTGCTGTTCCTGCACCCTACGGGTTGGCTGCGCAAAGGCCGATGCCGATGCAACCAGCACTGCCGCAAATGCCATTACCAGACGTAAATTCCTCATATTGTTAAATTTATCTGTTATCAATCAAAAATCTATCAGTTCACGATGACCTCAAGTGAGGTGTTCAGCTGACGCTCCACGCCGTCAGGTCCGATGGCACGCACGCGCTGTATGTAGAAGCGCTTTCCACGGGTCAGACGCTGGAAGTTGGCCTTCTGACGGGCAGAGAAGTTGGTTCCGTCCGAAATCTCTGACACTGCATTACCCATGCTGTCAAAGAAGGTAGTCTCAAATCCAAGTACGCGGAAGCCTATGTTCAGCAGACCGTCATCAATGGCAGCCACGATACCGTCAGCAGACATCAGGTTCTTTCTGGCAAGTGGAACGCCACCGCCACGGTAACGCTGTACGGTTCCGTTCTCATCAGTATATTCTATAAAAGGTGTCGGATCCGGCAGCTGGCGTACGCGGAAGGTGTATTCACCCATGCTCTGTGAACGGCCATCCTGGTTTGCGGTCACGGCAATGACCACATCCTGTCCTACGTTTGACGGACGGGCTATGAAACCTCCGTTTCCGCTTGCCTTGAGCGTTCCGTTTCCGTTGCGGATCGATGCAGAGATTGCACTGTTCGGTACACCCGGGACAGAGATGCTGATTGGGTTGTCATATCCTGCATAAAGCACGTTCATCATGGTGGCAGATACTGTTGCCAGCGGTGAAACGACTGTGTATTTCTGGCTGAAGTCACGTCTCAGGACTCCGTTGGCACCCTGCAGCTCCATGTAGCCGTCAAGTGAGAACTCGCCGGTTGAACCGGTCGGTACCTGATACCAGCCGTCTTCTGTGTCAATCTGCTTGCCGCCAATGTAGATTGCAGGACGGGCAGTAGAGTCAATGGCGGCCATGATGATGCGAGCACTGAATGGATTACCCTGGACTACGTTCTGCGATGTCGGAATCACGTAGGCATCGAGCTTGTTCACGCGCAGGTCACCCACGTCAATGTTGTTGAGAAGGACGTGGAGCACCTCACCCTCTGCGTAGCGGACATCATTCTGAAGCTTGGTCAGAAGGGTGACAGCTGCAGCAACCGGGGTGTTCTCAAACTGATACTCCTGCCAGTTCTTGCCCAGGGCATTTGCCTTGAAAGGAACCTCGGTCGAGAAGTTGTTGCGGATGATCTCACGCTTCAACGTATCGCCCACCATCTGAAGAATCTGCTCACGGTAGTCGTTGATGGCATTGAAGAGTTCCTGGCCACGGCCACGGCTTGGTGAGAGCATTACCTGTGTGGCAGCCTCAAGGTTGTCACGGTTCCTGATATCGTCAAGCGTGGCATCCTTGCCGTCTGCCTCTACTGCAATCTGCAGCTTCAGCTCCTCGGCAAAGTTGTACAGCTTGTCTGAAATCTCCTTTACATACAGAGCCTTGCCGTACCATTCGCCAACCTTCTCATGGTTCATGGCATCGCTGGCGGCAAACTCCTGATAGACTGCGTTGTTCTGCAGTGTAGCATTGGCGGTTGAACGTGACAGGCTCTCCTCAACTACAGAGAATCCGTTCAGAACGTCGCTTGACACATTCATGGCAAGCATGGCCAGAAGGACAATGTACATGAGGTTGATCATCTTCTGGCGCGCTGATGGCGGCCTGTCTATGATTTTTCTCTTCATGGTTTACTTCTGGGTTGCTACTCCGTTTACCTTCATGGCTTCAACCATGCGCTCATACACCTTGTTCAGCTCAGCAATCTGCTCAAGCATGTGGCGGGTCTCACCGTTCACCTGCTCAATGTTGTCCATCTGGGTGCTTGCTGAACGCAGCTGCATCTCATAGAACTGGTTTATGCTGATCAGGTTGCGGCCCAGGGCATCGAACTCCTGACGGTTGCTGATGATTGTCTCAGACTGCTCAGACAGCTTCTGCAGCTTCTCTGTAAGCTCAGTCAGCTGGTCAATGTACTGCTGGGTTGCGCTCTCAACGCCGGTGACGTCAAGGTTGCCGCTGCCGGTAACCACTGGGGCCGATGCATCCTGCACAGGAGCCTCAGAAGAGGCAGCTGCCGGGGCAGAAGCGCCGCCGTTGATGTAGATGTTGCCCTGTGGAACGTTTCCGCCGATGATCACCGTGCCGCCGGCGCTTGCCGGGGCATCGGACTCGTCATCCTCTGCATCGTATGGGATGAACGGACGCTCAAAACCACTGATGAAGAACACCAGGACCTCTGTTCCCATACCTATGAAAAGCATCAGGTTGGCGCCTGCGATATGTGTCAGCTTGAAGAGCGCACCAAGGATTACTATGGCAGCACCCCAGCTGTAAAGGTAGTTCAGAATGATTCGGCCCTTGGCTGTGTCAAGCCAATCCTGAAAGCGGGTCAATATGCTCTTGTTCTCTGTATTTTCCATTGTCTTCTGTGTTAAGTCAGTGAATAATTAACGTTTCTTGCCCCCGGTTGAGCTTGATGGGGTACCTACCTGAGTGCGGACGCATCGGAAACCTATGTATGAGCGCTGCTCGTTCTGATACTCGTAGGCACGCCAGCTGGACTCGATGAAACGCTCCGGATCCTTCCAGGAACCACCACGGACGGCCTTTCTCTTCATGGAGTATGGGTCCTCAATGGCTGCGTTGTATGAGAGTTCAGGGTTCATGTCATTCATCTGCAGGATGCCGGCCTCTGTATAGACAGTGCTTGTCCACTCAGCCACGTTACCGGCCATGTCATACAGACCATTGCTGTTCGGCTTGTAGTTTCCGGTGCGGGTGGTTATAAGGCTTCCGTCCTTGGTGTAGTTGCCACGGTCCGGCTTGAAGTTTGCATAGTAGCAACCGTTGTCATCCTTTGAATCTGACTGAGACCATGGATACCTGAATCCCTCAGGACCACGGGCTGCGAACTCCCACTCAGCCTCAGTAGGCAGGCGGTAACGCTGCACGTAGCGGGCCTGTGGTCCCAGACCGGCCAGCAGATACTCAGTACGCCATGCGCAGAAGGCATTTGCCTGCTCCCAGCTTACACCTACCACAGGATAGTCATTGTAGTTCGGATGGCTGAAGTAGAGACGCATATAAGTCTCATTGTTTGCATTAGGGAAGTCATTCACCCAGCAGGTTGTATCCGGATAAATGTTTACTATATAGGTATTTACAAAGTCAAATACGCCAGAGAGCTCACGGTCTATGGTACGACGTACGATGCGGCCATTGTCATCAATGTACGCTGTATCCTTTGAGATCATGACCCTCTCATTGGCATCGACTGCAAGGTCTGTATTGCGGACACGGTCTGCAGGGTTCAGACGGTTGCGGCGCAGAGCGGCCTGAGTGTAGTCATACAGCTCATAGCGATAGTTCATCTGGCTGGCATCGAGCATCTTCTCGCCGGTGAACGGGTGCCTGATGAAGACACTCTCAATGGCACGCTGCTGATCCTCGTTGGCCTTCTTCCATGGAATAGGCTTAGCCCAGTTCAGACGTGTGTTGCCGTCTTCATCCTCAATGAGGAACGACTCGTCACCGCCATAGCTAGGATCTACCAGACGAGTACGGATGATAGAGTCACGCACCCAGTTCACGAACTGGCGGTACTTGGCGTTGGACACCTCCTTCTCATCCATCCAGAAAGACTCAACCGACATGTCTCTTGCCGGCTGGTTTGCGCCCCAAAGGCTATCAGTCTCCTCATTGCCCACCTTGAGTGAGCCGCGTTTTACAAGCACCATGCCGTATGGGGCCGGTTCACGGATGGCCGATGCGTTCTGGCCTGTGACCTCACCGCCAATGGCTGTAGTCTGGCTGTTGCTCATGCATGATGCAAGGGCAAATGCTGCCAGGATCAGGGTCTTTGTCTTCATAGTTAATTTGTTTACAAATATCTAACCGTCTTATGCCGGTTGCGGCCTTTCTTGAAAAGATCCACATCCATTGAGTATCCAACCACCAGATCATGGGAACCGTTCATAATTCCAACTCCCTGGGTATAAAGCTCATAGGCATAGCCGACAGTCACTCCTTTCACGCAGCCGCCAAGCAGGAATGCCACTGATGTAGCCGGACTGTAGGTCAGGCCTGCGTAGAACATCTTCTCCTGATAGGTGTACGTTCCACGGCAGGTCAGGTCAATCCTGTAGGCATCAAGGTCAGAACACGCCTGGAATGATGGCTGCACCTGTAATAACGGATTGGTAAGACGTATATTGCATCCACCGGTCAAAAACAGCGCCATAGGTATCTTCAGCTCCACATTCGTGTTGCTCTTTCCGTAACGGACCGTAGGGCTTGTCAGATGCTGGACCGATGCTCCCAAATGCCACGTGCGATGCTTGTAGTAGAGTCCCGCTCCAAAGTCAAAGGCAGTTCCCTCAGAGTCTCCCGACGGGAAGGCAGGGTCATTTGGGTCAACTGTCTTGATGTCCGAATAGTCAAACGATTCATTCAGGAAACCGCCCTGAACGCCTATGTTGAGCCAGCTTCTGCTGAACTTGAACTTGTACGAATAGTTGGCCAGGATACGCCTGTGGCTGAAAAGACCAATCTCTTCATTGAACAGGGCCACACCGGCTGCCTGACGCTTGCCCTGAACCGGCATGAGCATGTTTGCTCCAAAGTACATGCTGCTCGGAGCATTCGTGTAACCGGCCATCTGCAGACTGTAGGTTCCCACCAGATTCAGCTGCTCGTTCAGGTTCATGGCCGCAGGATTGTAGAAGTTCTCAACCATCCAGTAGTGGTTGAAATGGACGTCATACTGGGCACTGACCCTGCCGGACAGATGGAACAGCACCAGCATCATGGCTAGGAATCTGGCCACGATACCCGTGCATGCAGAGAACCTCTGCACTGCCACTTTTTCCGTTGTTTCCTGCATTTTCCGGCGCATCACCTTATTAACGTAAGGAAACATGAGTTTATTGTATGCAGATTTCAACAAAAAAGTTTGTTTTAGATTACACTTTTACAGACTTTTGCAACTTGAATGAAAACTAATCAATTGAATGCTAAGGAACAGTTGTGTAGGATCCTTGCAGACATGAATGGCCCATACTGGCTGATTTGTATAAAAGAAAAACATGAGAATCAGATTTTTCAGTCAGATGTGGACTACAGGAACGGCATCAATCTGCTGGCTCTTGGATACCATGAAAGCGGGGCAAGGATTCTGACCTTCACGATTACCGGCAAATGCATCCTGGCTGTCACCGCCGGCACACGCGGACAGCAGGAATTCTTAACGGAAATAGTGTGCAGGAAGCTGTCTCGCATGATAGCGCAGCAGCATAGAGTTGTGCGGATTGAAATCAGGGAAAAGAGAATCATCCCGATAACCGGTCCGGAGAAAGTACGCTCAGTCATCAGCTTTGTAAACAGCCGATGCCAGGCAATTTCCCCGATGGAAACGGCAAATAGCTACCGCTGGAGCTGTGCCAGATTCTTCTTTTCGCATCAGGATCCACTGTCTTCTGAGAACCGTATAGGCAACCTGACCTACAGGCGATACCGGAAAATCTTCCACTTCAGGAATACCGGATTCCCCCAGCATTGGCTGATTGCCGATGACCATGTCTATATGCCCTCATTCTGTTCAATAGATGAGGCTCAGGCATACTATGCCGATGCCCATACCTACATATCAAGCCTGAACTCGGTGAACACATATCTTGACATGCAGGAACAGACCTGGGGTCTCATGCCAATCCCTACGGATACTGAGATCCATGACCTGTCCAGATACCTTGGCGTTGGCTACAGGACTGCCGTATCAATCATTAACAGGGCAACTCTGCCATGACTGAAACGAAAATTATCTATATTTGGCATGGATATGAAAAAATCTGTTCAATATGTTCAACTGGGATAATTTGACAAAGCCGGCAGAAGAGCTGGTTCAGGATGTCAGGGAATATGCAGAGCTGCAGGCTGACAAGGTCAAGCTTGAGACAACCAAGGTGGCATCGACAGGCATAGCACGCCTGCTTTCAATGATACTGATACTGCAGGTGCTCTTCATTTTCCTGCTGCTGGCAACCTTTGCACTGATACTGGTGCTGGGTGAACTGATTGGCAGCTACGCCATTGCCGCAGTGATATTTGCAGGTCTGTTCCTGCTGCTTCTGATCTGGTTGTGGTCAAGGCGGAAGAGCCTGTTCGTGAACTCTTTTGTAAAAATGTTTATAAGTCTGTTCTATGGCACTGAAGAATGACTACCAGCGCATAGGTTCAAGGGAGCAGCTTGAAGAGGCTCTGAGGGACCTGAAATCAGAGATCAACGCAAAGGGTGTAAAGACAAAGGCAGACTATAGTCATCTGAAAGACTTCTATACGCCTGCCAATATCTATACTCGGATAATGGACGGATTCACGCCCGTAATCAATCTGGCAGCAATTGCCGTTGATTTCTACGACCGTGTCCGTCAGAGGGTCACAGAGATGCGTGAAGAGTAATCTCCTTTGCCCTGGCCAGAGCCGGTGTAATGTGTGGAAGAATGTTACTCTCACCCACCAGCTTGTCAACACCGAACTTCTTCAGTGTGGCAGAAACCTCTTCATTTACACCTGAGAGCACTACCTCAACACCACGCTGACGGGTACGCTCAACCAGGTTGCGCAGGTTGTTCACACCTGTAGAATCTATGAACGGAACACGACGCATGCGAATGATGCGCACCTTGGTGCTGCCATCATTCAGGCGGGCATCGAACTCCTCAAAGCGGCTTGCAATTCCAAAGAAGAACGGGCCGTTGATCTCATATACCTCAACACCGTCAGGAATATCCAGATACTCTGTATCTTCTGGATTCACAATCTCTACGCTCTCAGTGCCGGCAACCTGAACGTCGTGGTCAAGAACGCTGATGTCCGATGTAACCATGACACGGCGTACAAACAGCACGATTGCAAGTACCACGCCGACCTCAATTGCTACGGTCAGGTCAACGATCACTGTCAGGAAGAAGGTGATCAGAAGCACTGATACGTCAGACTTGTCTGCGCGGAGCAGATACTTGAAGGTGCGCCACTCACTCATGTTGTAGGCAACCATTACCAGGATTGCAGCAAGGCATGAGAGTGGGATATAGATGGCGTAAGGCATCAGGAACAGGTAGATGAGCAGCAGAACGACTGCATGGATGAGACCCGTTACCGGAGTCTTTCCACCGTTGTTGATGTTGGCCATTGTACGTGCCAGGGCGCCTGTTGCAGGGATACCGCCAAAGAGCGGTGTGATTACATTGGCGATGCCCTGACCAATGAGCTCGGTATTTGAATTGGTGTGGTGACCGGTAGCACCGTCAGCAACCATGGCAGCCATGAGTGACTCAATGGCGCAGAGGATTGCAATGGTGAATGCAGGTGAAACCAGACCACGGATTGTGTCAAAGTCCATCTCAGGCACAACCGGTGTAGGCATAGGCAGTCCGTTTGCAAGCTCCGGGAACTTTGAACCGATGGTGTTAAGCTCTATGCCGGCAAACTTGCCGAGCAGGACCGATGCGGCAGTACCAAGGATAAGTGCCACGAGTGAGCCAGGAATCTTCTTGTTGATCTTGCTCCAGAAGATGATGATCAGAAGCATTACCACACTCATAAGGGTCTCTATCCAGTTGATTGAACCCAGGTTCTTGAAATAGCAGATCCACTCCGGAATGAAACCGCTTGGCACCTTCAGGTCAAGTGGCAGACCAAAGAAATCCTTCATCTGGGTTGAGAAGATTGTCAGCGCAATACCGCTGGTGAAACCCACTACGATAGGATAAGGAATGAACTTGAAGATTGCTCCCATCTTGCAAAGACCCATGGCAATGAGCATGACACCCGCCATGATTGATGCAATGATGAGTCCCTGCATTCCATACTGCGATACGATGCCCGCAACGATCACGATGAACGCTCCTGTAGGACCACCTATCAGATGATGTGATCCGCCACAGAGTGATACCAGAAAACCGGCAACGATAGCGGTGATGAGACCCTGCTGTGGAGTAACTCCACTTGCAATACCAAACGCGATAGCCAACGGAAGGGCTATGATTCCTACGATAATTCCTGCCAGCAGATCTGACATGAATGTGCTCTTGCTGTACCCTTTACGCAAGATACTGACCAATTTAGGACAGTAAACACTACTTATTTGCATTGTACTTTTCTAAAAACGGGCGCAAAGGTACTGCTTTTTTCTGTATTTTGTTACTTACAGCAGCTTCTTTACCAGTTTGAAGAGGCCGTATGGCATATAGCGGAACGGCAGGTCAACAAGTGTAGTGGTCTTGACAATGGTGCGCTGGTGACTGAATGCCCTGAAGCTTTCCTGTCCGTGGTAGTGACCCATTCCGGAATTGCCCACGCCACCAAAAGGAACCTTTCCGTTGGCAATATGCATGATGGCATCGTTCACGCAACCGCCGCCGCTTGTGGTATGACGTATCAGATCCCAGCCGTCAGAACCCTTGCCAAAGTAGTAGAAGGCAAGCGGCTTCTCACGGACAGTCACGAATTCGCGGACCTGATCAAGGAACTCTCCTGAGGCAGGATCTATGGTGATCATAGGGAATATCGGGCCAAAAATCTCTTCTGTCATGAGAGCAGAGTCAAGAGGCACGTCTGTCATCAGGGTCGGTTCTATGAAGCGCTCGGTAGCATCGGTACGGCCTCCATAGAGAATGGTACCCTGCTTCAGATAACTGCTGACGCGATCAAACGCCTTGTCAGTTACCATGCGCACATAGTGCTGTGACTGCCTGATGTCCTGTCCGTGCAACTCTGTGACAGCCTTTGCAAACTGTTTCACGAACTCATCCTGTACATCCTTGTGTATCAGTATATAGTCTGGGGCGATGCATGTCTGGCCGGCGTTGAGTGTCTTGGCCCAGGCCAGACGCTTGGCAACCACCTTTATGTCTGCTGAGGAATCAATTATGCACGGACTCTTTCCGCCAAGTTCAAGCACAACCGGTGTCAGGTTCTTGCTGGCAGCCTGCATCACCTGTCGGCCAAGGGCAGGACTTCCGGTAAAGAAGATAATGTCCCAGCGCTGTTCAAGAAGTTGCTGGTTCACCACGCGGTTTCCCTGGGCTACAGCAATGTACTCCTTTGGGAAAGCAGAAGAAATCATCTCTTCAATGACCGCTGAAACGTGCGGTACGTATGGAGACGGTTTGAGCATTGCAGTACAGCCGGCACCTATGGCACCTACCAGTGGATTCAGCAGCAGCTGGACCGGATAGTTCCATGGGGCAACAATCAGGGAGTTGCCAAGCGGCTCCTGCACCAGATAGGTCTGTGACGGGAACAGGGCCAGCGGGCTGAGCTTCCATCTGCGCTTTGACCAGCGTCCCACCTTGTGAAGCATCTCACGGATCTCTCCCTTTACCAATCCTATCTCTGTCATGTAAGCCTCCTGATATGATTTGTGGAGGTCAGTCCAGAGGGCATCGGCCAGTGGCTTTTCAAATTTCTCAATGGCACTCAAGAGAGCCTTCAGCTGCTGACGGCGGAAATTCAGGTCAAGTGTCTTACCGGAGTGAAAGAACTCCTTCTGCTGCTGGACAATCTGTATGATAGTCTCCTGCGGTGTATTCTGCAATGTCATTCTGTCTTGAATTCAATCAATTCCTGCGACCGGTAAAGTGGTCCATTGTATGATAGATACCGAAAATCTGACCAAAGATGTAGTCAAACATGCAGGTTGGAAGAAGACCCTGCATAAGGCGTACAAAGTGGAAGCTCCATGGAAGTCCCTTGAAGTCCTTGTTCTTCTCAATGGCCTTGATGATCTTTGCAGCAGTCTTTACCGGATCAAGAATTGGGAAGATTCTTGATGTTACTCCGTCAAACATTCCGGTATTAATATAATAAGGTGCAATTGTGGTAAATCTTACCGGACTCTTCCTGAGACCAAGCTCAACGCGTACAGAGTCAGACCATCCAATCACGCTCCACTTGCTGGCTGCATAGACACTCATGTTCGGATTTGAGATCATACCGGCCTGAGAGGCTATGTTGCAGATGTGGCCCTTGCCCCTTTCAAGCATATCTGGCAGGGCAAGACGTGCAATGTACATAGGAGCAAGAGAGTTGATCTTCATGGTACGGTCTATGTCCTGAAGAGTCAGTTTGTCAAAGGTCTTGTTGCTGGTTACGACTCCTGCACACTGTATGATTATGTCAACTGGGCCGCATTCATCGATGGTTTTCCTATAGATCTCTTCTACGCATGAACTGTCTGAGACATCGACGCGATAGCCTGTGACCTGCCCCTTCTGCTTCAGTTCTGCAATTGTAGAATCAATATTCTGCTGATTGATATCCCAGATGATAAGTTTACCTGCACCCTTGTCAAGTGCCATTCCGCCCATAAGACGGCCTATTCCTGATGCTCCTCCGGTTATGAGCACAGTATTTCCATTGAATTTCATGTATAGTTTGTGATTAATATGTTTTCAGGGTACAAAATTACTGGAATTCTCTGGTATTGTCATCCATGTACTGAAAGAGGATTGTATTATCTGTAACATTAAATACATAGGTGTATGCCATATTCGGTTCCCAGTCCATGACCTGTGACGGAACAAATGCTGTCACCTGATTGCCGTTGACGGTAGCAGTAAGCTTGTAACGCCCCTGGTTTCCATGAGGAAGAACGTTTAGGGAAAGCTCCTGAGCAGGCTTTCTGTCAGCAAGACTGACATTGCCAAAGTCTATGAAAGAGGCAGTTTCTGCATTTTCAGCGTCAATACGTACAGAGGTATGTGTCCTGTGGTGGGTCACAATGACATCGCCCTTTGTGAACATGTAGTTTATTACCGGACCAAAATGGATATCCTCAACTACAATATCACTGCTGTCAGATGATTCCTGCTTCAATACTATATTTAATAAGGTATATGGAGTCTTGAATGAGAAATTGACAGGTGACGAGATTCCATCCTGTGGAGAGTGGACATTCAGGTCAGTATAAAGAGTTGGGCAGTCCAGATGTCTCTTCTGCTCAAGATTCTTGAAGGTGATTGACTCAGAATACCTATTTATATCAAACTGCAGCTCTTCATCACCGCAGGCGTATGCATAGAAGCGGTATTCTGAAGCAGAAAGATCCCAATGTTTGTCACCGGCATAGTTTATCTTCAACTCTTCATCTGTATAAGCGGGAATTGCATTGAAGACCGGAGTAACGCTTCCGTCAATCTTTCCCATGTAACCATAGATAAGGAAATCACGGTTGCCGCAGTCAGAGCGGAACTCAATGCAGGAGTCTGTAACTCTAGGTTCAAGACCACACTGGAATGTCTCAGCACATGAAGCCGTGAATGCGACAAATAGCGCAGTCACTGCCATCGATTGTATTCCTTTTAGGTTTTTCTGTCCCATTTTTTACAGATTTTTTGGTTTCTTGCTTGCAATAAAATTATAGAATGCTTTAGATTTTGGCTCAATATTACCCCATTTTTATTGTCAATTCGTCAATTTGACGGTTTGACAATTGACAATTCAACAAACAAAATGTAAAAAATGTAACTTTGCCCCCACAAAGCAGTACAAACAGTAAACAAACAGATATGGAAAAGATCAGTTATGCACTTGGCCTGAACATTGGCCGCCAGTTAAAGCAGATGGGCCTTGCAGGCTCTCTGTCAGTGAAGGATTTTTCAGAGGCAATTGAGGACGTTCTTGCAGGTCGTCCGCTGCAGATGTCAGCAGCCGAGGGACAGCAGGTACTGAACAGTTTTTTCTCTGAGCTTGAGAAGAAGCAGCAGGCTGCAGCAGCCGAGGCCGGCAAGGCAGCACGCGCAGAAGGAGAGAAGTTCCTTAAGGAGAATGCCACAAAGCCGGGAGTAATAGTCACTGCCAGCGGTCTTCAGTACATGGTTCTGACAGAAGGTACAGGACGCAAGCCTACTGCTGCAGACACAGTACGCTGCCACTATGAGGGAACACTTATTGACGGAACAGTCTTTGATTCATCATACCGTCGCGGTGAACCTGCTGATTTTGGTCTGCGTCAGGTAATCTCTGGTTGGACAGAGGGTGTTCAGCTTATGTCTGAGGGTGCCAAGTACCGTTTCTTCATCCCTTACAACCTTGCATACGGCGAGCGCGGCGCAGGTCAGGACATTCCACCATACGCAGCCCTCATATTTGACGTTGAACTGATAAAGATTCTCTGATTACTTTGTATATTTGCATCGGACTAAATAGCAACAGCTATGAAAACAATGTATCTTAAAGTTGGGTTTATATAAGTAAACTGCAGAAATGAATCAGGACAGAGCGCCTATCTATGAGGCACTTGAAGAGTTCAGAAGGAAGCGTGTCATTCCTTTTGACGTACCCGGTCACAAGCGCGGGAGGGGAAACCCTGAACTTGTGAAGCTATTTGGAAAACAGTGTCTGGAGCTGGATGTCAACTCCATGAAACCTCTTGACAATCTATGTCACCCGGTCTCAGTCATCAAAGAGGCCGAACAGCTTGCTGCTGATGCCTTTGGAGCATCGAGCGCGTTCCTTATGGTCGGTGGTACCACAAGCGCAGTACAAACAATGGTACTGACAGCCACCAAAAAAGGTGACAAGATTATCCTTCCACGTAATGTACACCGCAGTGTGATCAACGCGCTTGTAGTGAACGGAGCGGTTCCGGTATATGTGAACCCCGACACTGACAAGCGCCTTGGTATTGCTCTTGGTATGAAGATCTCACAGGTTGAGAAGGCCATTCAGGAGAATCCCGATGCAGTAGCAATCCTGGTAAACAATCCTACCTACTACGGCATCTGTTCCAACCTGAAGAAGATTGTAGAGCTGGCACATGAAAACGGAATGATGGTGCTGGTCGATGAGGCCCACGGCACACATTTCTATTTCAGCGACAACATGCCTATGACTGCCATGGAGGCGGGAGCAGACATGTCGTGCGTGAGCATGCACAAATCAGGTGGAAGTCTGACACAGAGCTCTATCCTGCTGGTAGGCCCGGAGGTCAGCCCGGGTTATGTGAGACAGGTAATCAACCTGACACAGACTACCAGTGCATCATACCTGTTGCTGGCAAGCCTTGACATAAGCCGCCGCAATCTGGCACTTCGTGGCCGTGACGAATTTGCAGAGGTCTGCCGCATAGCTGACTATGCCCGCACGGAAATCAACAAGATTGGCGGTTACTACGCTTACGGCAAGGAGCTGATCAACGACGACAGCGTATATGACTTTGATACAACAAAGCTGACAGTATTCACCCTTGATATTGGTCTTGCGGGCATTGAGGTCTATGACCTGCTGCGTGACGAGTATGACATCCAGCTTGAGCTGGGTGATTTGGGCAACGTACTGGCATATATATCAATAGGTGACCGCATGCGTGAGGTGGAACGCCTGGTGAGTGCCCTCTATGACATCCGCCGCCGCTACAAGCGCTCACGCTCCGGTCTGTTTGACCACGAATACATCAATCCAATGGTGGTAATGACTCCGCAGGAGGCCTTCTACGCACAGAAGGAAGAGATGATTCCTATCCGTGAGACAAACGGCCGAATCTGCACGGAATTTGTCATGTGCTACCCGCCGGGAATCCCTATTCTGGCACCGGGTGAGCGCATCACCCAGGAAATCATTGACTACATTCTCTACGCAAAGGAGAAGGGCTGCTCAATGTCCGGTCCAGAGGACGAAAAGATTGAGCGTCTGAACGTTATCAAGGAAAACTCTACATATTGATGCCCTATGGAATACTGGTTTTCTGAAATGCATTCTGAGAACGTGAAGTTCTCTATCCGCGTTAACAAGCACCTCTATTCTGAAGAGCGTGACTATGTTCGTGTTGACATTTTTGAATCCGTTGACTTTGGCCGCGTGCTTGTTGTTGACGGATATATAATAATGACAGAACGTGACGAGTTCATCTATCACGAAATGCTTACCCACGTTCCAATGGCCGTTCATCCGAACCCAAAGAACATTCTGGTATTCGGTGCCGGTGACGGCGGCAACGTAAGGGAGCTGCTCAAGTACCCAAGCGTTGAGCGCATAGACCTTGTAGAGATGAATGAAGGCGTTGTCGATGCCTGCAAGCGTTTCTTCCCAGACATTACGGGCTGCCTGAGCAACAAGAAGGTACGCATCTATCAGGAGAACGCCCTGCGCCACATACGCCACATTGAGAACCGCTACGACATAATCATTGTAGATTCAGCCGGCTACTTTGGTCCAGGAGAGAGTCTTCTGTCACGCGAGTTCTACGGCAGCTGCTTCAAGGCCCTGAAGGAGGACGGAATCATGGTCAACCAGCACCAGAGTCCGTTCTACGATGAGGACCGCATTGAGACCCAGAAGGCTCACAAACGCATCGTGAACAGCTTCCCTATCAGCCGTGTATATCAGGCGCACATACCGTCATATCCATCGGGCTACTGGCTACTGGGCTTTGCCTCAAAGAAGTACAAGCCGGTTGATGACCTTCGTGAAGAGGAGTGGAACAAGCTTGGCATCGACACCAAGTACTACACCACGAACCTGCACAAGGGATGCTTCATGCTGCCAAAGTATGTAGAGAAGATGCTTGAAGACGTTGAAAACGTAAACGACTGACACAACCATGCTTGAGAAGAATATTGAGACCTTCATTGCGGCCGATGCAGAGTATACCGATGCCCGCATAGTGCTTTTCGGAGCACCGTTTGACTCAACCACGTCATACCGTCCGGGCACAAGGTTCGGCAGCCGCGCCATACGCTCTGAGAGTTTTGGACTTGAGACCTACAGCCCTTACCAGGACAAGGACCTGACAGACATAAGCGTCTTTGACAGCGGTGACATTGAGATCCGCATGGGCAGCAGCAAAATGGCTCTTGATGCCATTTCAGGGCGCACAGCCACAATCCTTGATGACGGCAAGATTCCGTTCATGATAGGCGGCGAGCACCTGGTAACGCTGGGAGCCTTCAGAGAGGTATTCAAGCGCTACCCCGACGTACACATCATTCACTTTGATGCCCACACAGACCTGCGCCAGGACTATCTTGGCGTGGAACTGTCACACGCATGCGTGCTGCGCCGCTGCCATGATCTGGTAGGCGACGGAAAGATACATCAGTTTGGAATCCGCTCCGGTGAGCGTGAGGAGTTCTACTGGGCTGCCAGCGGTCATACTGACCTGCACAAGTTCAATTTCAATGGACTTGAAGAGACTGTCAGGTCACTGCCACGCGGCAAGGATGGCAAGAGCGTCCCGGTCTATTTCACCATTGACCTTGACGTGATGGACCCGTCAATCTTCCCCGGTACAGGTACGCCTGAGGCCGGCGGCGTCCAGTTCCTGGATCTGCTGAATGCGCTGATAACCGTCTGCAAAGGCTGCAACATAGTTGGACTTGACGTGAACGAACTCAGTCCGGCGCTTGACCCAAGCGGCGTCTCAACTGCCGTTGCCTGCAAAGTTGTACGTGAGCTCCTGCTTGCACTATAATTAACCAATTCACCGATAAAAAACATACTATAATAAAATGGGAAAAGTTCTTGTAATTGGCTGCGGAGGCGTAGCCGGGGTTGCAATCCAGAAGTGCGCCCAGAATGATTCAGTATTCACAGAGATCTGCATTGCCAGCCGTACAGAGAGCAAGTGCATCGCTCTGAAGAATAAGCTTGAAGGCAAGACCAAGGCTGTGATTACCACCGCTCAGGTCGATGCTGACAACGTTGATTCACTGGTGGCCCTGATAAATCAGGTAAAGCCAGACGTAGTTCTTAACCTGGCCCTGCCATACCAGGACCTTACAATCATGGATGCCTGCCTTGCTACCGGCGTTCATTACATTGACACTGCCAACTATGAGGCAGAAGACACTGAAGATCCAGCATGGCGCGCCATCTATGAGAAGCGATGCAAGGAGCTTGGCTTCTCTGCCTACTTTGACTATTCATGGCAGTGGGCTTACCAGGAGCGTTTCAAGGAGGCCGGCCTGACAGCCCTGCTTGGTACCGGCTTTGATCCGGGAGTTACCAGCGTCTTCACAGCATACGCCCTGAAGCACTACTTTGACCAGATTGACACAATTGACATACTTGACTGCAACGGAGGTGACCACGGTTACCCATTTGCAACGAACTTCAATCCGGAAATCAACCTGCGTGAGGTATCTGCCCCAGGTTCATACTGGGAAAACGGCAAGTGGATTGAGATTCCTGCCATGAGCATCAAGCGTGAATATAATTTTGAAGAGGTGGGCATGAAGGATATGTATCTGCTTCACCATGAAGAGATTGAGTCACTTGCAAAGAACATTCCGGGCGTAAAGCGCATCCGCTTCTTTATGACATTCGGCCAGAGCTACCTGACCCACATGAAGTGTCTTGAGAATGTGGGTATGCTGCGCACCGATCCAATCATGTTCAATGGTCAGGAGATTGTTCCAATCCAGCTGCTGAAGGCCCTGCTGCCTGATCCTGCAAGCCTTGGCCCACGTACCGTAGGCAAGACAAACATAGGCTGCATCTTCACCGGAACAAAGGACGGCAAGCAGCGCTCAATCAAGATCTACAATGTGTGCGATCACCAGGAGTGCTACAAGGAGGTTGAGTCACAGGCTATTAGCTACACCACCGGCGTTCCAGCCATGATCGGTACCATGCTGGTCATGAACGGACTCTGGAAGAAGCCGGGTGTATTTACCGTTGAGGAGTTTGATCCGGACCCATACATGGATGCCCTGAACAAGTGGGGTCTGCCATGGGTCGTTGACGAGAATCCAGTCCTGGTTGACTGATTCCGGTCTTCCCGCCAAGAAGCGCTTTCCGGACCACCTTCGCCAAGGTGAAGGCTTTCCGGTCCGCTTCCGCCAAGGTGCGTAACACTAAGTAACGTTCTGAAGCGTCTGAGAGTATTTGTTGTTCCCCACATCCTTATTCAGGCTTGTGGGGAACACTATTGTTAGTCAGACGCCACCTAAGGCAGGTCAGTGTTACCCAGTTTGGCGAAAAAAATCAGTAAACTACCAGATCCTTGATGTCTGTGTAGTTCTGATATGTGAAGTGCGCACCCTTATTCAAGGTACCATCTATCTTAATTGTGACATAGTCACCGGTCTTCTCAAACTTTACAGTGCCACTCTTGAAAGTGGTTTCCAGTTTACCATCCATGTTCCTGATAAAAAGATCCTGGACACCATAAATCAGATCATCTTTATCCTTATAAGGAAGAACTCCATTCATGTAGAATAAATAGTCGTAGTCACTCTTCTTAACAGCATCGATGTCCTTTCCTACCAGTTCTTCCCTGAAGAATCCTCCGAATACCGATGAATAGCCATCTTCAAGTCGAACAACCGATGAAAATCCATACTCGTTACGTGACTGTCCATAATTTACCTCTGTGTCAAGCAGGTCATAAGACTTTCCGTCAATAGTTACCTTTCTGACAAGTTCTACCTTTCCTTCATCGTCCTTCTCATCCTTATCGCAGCTGACAAAACCAAGTGTCAGGGCGAGCATTGCTAATAATACCTTTTTCATTTTTAGAGTTGTTTATCAGATGCAAATCTATCAAATAACCATCAGCAATTCCATTTAAAGGGAGTCTTATATGCCGTTACAACGAACAATTCTACTAACATATCGTACATTTCATTGATTTCTTGCACTATATCAGAATCATAATTTCCTGAAAACCGACAGCATAATCAACAGATTATTCTCATATTTGCTATTTGATAAGCCCCATAAGAAAGATGACTCTAAGAACTCTATTCTGCTTTCTGCCATTTCTGGTTTGCCTCTGCTGGACGGCCTGCTTCATATTCAACTTCAGGCAGGACAACAAAGCAAAGCAGATGCTTGCCGTATTCCTGGCCACATGCACGGTATTGTACTTATGTCACGGCCTTTATTTCACGACAGGATACTCACATCTGAGAGACTGCATCTGGTCTTTCTGCTCGCTTGCCGTCTATCCTTTCTATTATTGCTACATACGGCTCCTGTCAACCAGGAAACTTTCCAGAAAGCTAGCTTTCCTGGTCATACTGCCAGGCGCAGTCATTGCTGTCATCAAGTTCTTCCAGCCCAGCACAATTGTTGACAACGTACAGAAGATTGTCATGCTGATTCAGGTATTATTAGTCCTGGTGCTGGGAACAAGAAGTCTGGATAATTTGAACCGCCAGTTAAGTGAATTCTACTCAGACACAGAGAAGCGCGATGCAACTCCAATAAAGAATCTGCTGATTGTGTTTGTCATCACCTCTGTGGCATCGGCCATTGCAAATGTTCTTGGAAGACAAATCTTTGGTGACTCAAACGTTTTGCTCTACTCTATCTCTTTGACGTTCAGTGTATTGCTGTTTTGCGTCAGCTACATCGGATTCCATCGGGATTTCACCATGGAGCAATTCACAAAGGATTTGGGAAAGGAAGAGCAGCCGGAACAGGCCCTGTCAGAAGAGGAGGGAAGACTGCTGGGGCAGAAGCTTTTTACCCTGATTGAAGAGGAGGAATTCTTTCTGAACTCAAATATCACCCTGAATGACGTGGCCAAAAGGATTGGAACATGCAGGACGTATGTATCAAACTACATAAACAAGAATAAGGGAGTCTCCTTTTCTGATTACATAAACGAACTTAGGATTGAGCACGCCAAAAAGCTACTCTCCGCGAGCCGGAATGAAAAAATGATAATCATTGCAGAGATGTCCGGATATGCGAATGAACAGTCATTCTTCAGGAATTTTCGGAAATTCACGGACATGACTCCCTCTGAATGGATTGCAAAAAATCACAATTAAATAACTTAAAACAAAAGATTATGAAAAAACTTTTCGCACTTGCGCTTTGCGCACTCTCACTTGGTTTCGTATCATGTGACAAAGATGATGAAGAAGGTCAGGATTTCAAGGAAGGAACAATCCTTGCCAAGGTTCACGACAATGAGGTATTCATAAACGGCAAGTCCTATGGACTGACAGAAGGTTATGCACAAGTGGAGAACAATGAGTACTGCGTTCTTGACTTTGGAACAGAAGGTAAAGAGAATGAAGGCTGGGGCCGCGGTATTATTCAGGGTGCATATATGAATAAAGAAGTTGACCTTGCTGCTGTAAACACAGAAGAATTATTTATTGACATTATGATTGCCATACCCGGTAATCAGGCATCAGCAGCCGGCGGTAATGAATCTACCTACTGGATATCTCTGTATAAAAATGAAAAAGAATTTCAATCATTTGAGGGTCTTATATATGGCTACGAGGATCAGAAAAGTGAGCAAAACAAGAGCTGCTTCAAGGCTGGAAAGCTTAAGGGTGTAATGAAGGATAAGGACACCGTGCTTGTTACTGCAGAAGGCATCCTGAACAGCGGTAAGGAGTTTGCAATCAAAATTCTCTATCCAATCAATCAGTGGTAAGAAATGAGTTTCAAGCCCCTAAAGTCGGGACTTGAAATCACTATAGGCAAAGGATTTCCAAAGTTGGAAGTCCTTTCCTTTTTTTATGTAGATTGCTGGCAGGGGCATGCCGTTGAAGGTGTTGTTTTTGACCATTGAATATATTGCCATATCTTCAAATACCAGGTGCTCACCCTCTGTCAGTTCATGGTCAAATGAGTACTCGCCTATGCGGTCTCCAGCCAGGCATGTCGGTCCGCCAAAACGGTACGTGAATGCCTTTTCCTGCGGCTGGCCACTGTCTCGTAGCGGTGGACGGTACGGCATTTCAAGCACATCGGGCATGTGGCAGGCAGCACTGGCATCAAGTATGGCATTCCTGACTCCGGCTACTTCAGGCTGTATTTCAAGTACAGAAGTATAAAGGTATCCGCCGTTCAATGCAATGGCCTCGCCAGGCTCAAGATATACCATCAGGCCATAGTCGTCACGCATACGGCCGATGCATTTTTCAAGCAGTTCAATATTGTAGTCCGCACGTGTTATGTGGTGGCCTCCGCCAAAGTTTACCCATTTCATGCCTGAAAGATACTTGCCGAACTTCTGGCAGAAGGCATCAAGAGTCACTTCAAGGGCATCAGAATCCTGCTCACACAGAGTATGGAAATGAAGGCCGTCAAGAAGGTCAAGGACCCCACCAGCGCAAGCCAGAGAGTCACCGCCAGCAGGTTCGCCTTCGCAAGCCAGAGAGTCACCAGCGCAAGCCAGAGAGTCAGCGTTGATTGCCTCTTCAAACTGAGCCAGGGTCACACCCAGCCTGCTGCCGGGAGCGCACGGGTCGTAGATGGCATGTCCCTCTTGCGTTGATTTCTCAGGGTTGATGCGCAGGCCCACCTGAAGGCCAGCCTGCTTGGCACGGGGCCCGAACCTGCGCAACTGGGCAATGGAATTAAATACTATATGGTCACAGATCTCAAGAATCTCAGGCATGTCCTCTTCACGGAATGCTGGGTTGTATATGTGGTTCTCAACGCCCGGCATCTCTTCATGGCAAAGCTTAGCCTCAAACAGGCCGCTGGCAGTTGCTCCGGCCAGATACCTTGAAACAAGCGGATAGAGTGCGTAGGCGCTGAATGCCTTCTGGGCCA
>JAKSIY010000003.1 GCA_024398535.1 Bacteroidaceae bacterium | reverse complement strand
TATCTGTTGTCTGTGCAGTATATTGAGTTGCAGGACTTGTAGGAGCCACCTCGTTGGTTGCCTTCCATGTTATGGTTGTAGTGATAGCATTTGTCTTCCAATCCGTGTTGGTAGCGCTGACAGCGGTGTTACCCAATGTCAGTTTGTTTTCGAGAGTTACATCGTTGTTGGTATGCGTGCTACCTTTACCAGGGACAGAAATTGCATAAATAGAAATCTTGCCATCACGACCGAAAGCGTCATCCCAATAACGTTTGTTGGATTCCTGAGAGTATGTTACAGAAGATGTGGAACTCCAGTTAAATACGGATGGAGTACCAGTGTACTGGTTTGCGTCTTTTCCTGCAGTCATCAGAGTTCTGGTGTGACGGTTGGATGTACCATTGGTACTGCTAAAGAGCGCGGCGATGCTGGTTTCTGCTGTCTGATGTAAGCCAGCGCGGGTTGTGGCGCCCGATGACATTACACCACCTTCGTCTGTAGCAGAAAGGTAGATCATTTCTTTTGCACTTGGATCAATTTTGGGAGCATCGAACCCTTTCTCAGTACAACTGGCTGCTATCAATGAGAGCGCTGCCAGTGAATAGAATGCTTTCTTCATATCTTTATTATTTTTTTTATTCAATTTATGTTGTTTCTTTTATAGTCGCTTTTGGGTGGAACTACTGTTCCAAATCTGTTGACAGACTTCCCGTTACGTCTTCCCATGGGGTTAGGGTAGCGGTGACTGTCAGTATAGGTAAACTTTCGTCATCAAGTTCCAGGCAGAGGTAGTAGGAGTGGATACATCCCGCTATCCAGTGTGTTGGGTCAATGGCGTCGGATTCCTTCTTTATCTCGTAATCGTAGAAGAAAAACCTTTCGGTTCCGTCTTCTTTGCGAATTGTCATTTTAATGTGCAACTTCACTCCATTCTGAGGCAGTTGCATGATGCCGTCCGGGCATTCCAGCCAGTAGGCTGATGATTTGCCTTGATGCAGGCTTAAGTCGTTGTCGGCGTAGGAACGCTTTGAAGTACCGCCGGTTGCAGTTTGGTTGAAGGTGAAGATAGTTTGTTCGTCTTCTACCGTGATACCTTGGAAGCCTGAGAAGCCATAGTCGCTAATCCATGAGTCCTGGCCGTATGCTTTAAATGATGTAGCGCTGGTTGCCAGCTTTTCAACAGTGATAACCAAGTCGCTGATATAGTCGTGTTGTGCTGTCTGTGACAGGTTGTATGTATATACACCGAAGCGCACCTTTGAGTTGAGGTGATGGAATGGCAGTGCCACTCTTCGGTTTTTGCCATTGCTGGCATTGTTTATTTCTTCGTCTTTTATAATGTCTCTGTCCTCGCCATTGGTGTTTCGTGAGACTTGTGCAACCAGGTAAGGTTCTGCCTCCTTGTTGCTAGGGGTTATTGTGGTATTTGCTGAAGTCAGCATAGTTGCATCGGCCGAAGCTGGTGCTGAGAAGGTCTGTGCCATGTAAGTGGCATTATCAATGAACAATTCGTTATTGCTCAAAGTCTTTATGTGCGATGCTGTGATGCTGTTGCCGTTGGCAGGAGCTACAGCGTGGAATCGGTAAGGGAATCCGGAATAATCCCAGAATTTCTCTTCCTGGCGGTTGCCTGTAAACAGGTTGTTTACATTGACGTAGTTCCAGTTACTTATTACTACGCCATTCCAGTCGTCACGGCTCTCCTTGTAGTCAACGCTGTAGCGGTCCATGACTGTGCTTTCCGATGCCTCCACCTGGGTCTGGCCATAGTATTTGTAAGTAGATACTACGAATCCTGTCTGTAAAACTGCGGAACGCGTTGCGGCACTATGCTCGACCGATGCCTCATCGACCCTGGTGAAGGAGATGGGGTCATTGCCGACAGGTGCAATAGGCTTCTCTTCCTCCCATTCTGAATGAGAAGAGCAAGCTGCACACACCAGTGCTGCCATATAATATATTATATAATGTACGCGCGTACGCATGTTTGATAAGTTATAATCTTCTGGCGGGCGGAATTGCCCGCCAGAAGAAATTGTTGAAAAGATTAGTCTGTTACAACAAGAGTTGCAGCAGCAACGGTCTTACCGCCAACTACCCATGATACGATGTAGTTGTTAGGAGTACCGTTACGCTGAATTTCAATGGTACGCTTGTCAGCCTTGAGTGATACACCAGTCATGGCGGTGAAGCCGAGATCTGTGGTAGTATCTTTCAAGCCATTCTTGGTTGCAACGATGGTAAGGTTCACTGGGTTGCCATCAGTTGGAGTATCGTTGTCAACCAGGTAGCACTCGGTACCAGCTGATACATCGGAATAGATCTTCAGCTCATAAACATCCTTAACCTCGAATGTACGCTCGTAAGTGGTGGTAGTTGAGGTACCGTTGGTAACAACCAACTTCAATGTGTACTGACCTACGGTAGCATCCTTGGTTACACTGATCTGCTTGTTAGTTGCATCATAGGTAACCTGACCAGCAGTTGCGCCCGATGGTTCAATAATGCAGAATGTCAATGTAGCGTTAGAACCTGAAGGAGCACCGGTTTTTACATTAAATGTCTGAGTTGACTGTGACAGACCAACGCTGTTGCCAGTAATACCAGTGTTGAGAGCATAGTCAACAACCTTGAAGCTATATGAAGACTTAACATCGCTACCTACAGTATAAACAATCTTATAGTCACCAGCAACAGCCTCCTTCATAACTACAACCTTGTTTCCTTCGATACGAACCTTGTTCTTGTCGTCACCAGAGGTAACGGTAGAAGGATATTCAATAGAGAGGTATCCAGCCTTGTATGCGTATTCATCAGTTGTGATAGTGAGTTCAGACTTGTCTGTACCACGGGTACCAACCTCGTTTGCATTCAATGCAACAGAGTATGCATCAATCACATAGAATTTGGTCTCATAAGTAGAGTTAGGAGCACTCATGGTAGCATCAGGGGTGAAGATGATTGTATATTCACCTGTTGCCCAATCTGCACCAACATTAACTGTTGCAGTCTTTGGATCTGCTGCTGTCAGTGTTTCTGGTGCTGTTGCACCTGGCTTCTTAAGGCTCCAAGTACCTGCAGCAGAAGATACTGCTGTACCACGCTGAAGGAGTGTTGCTGTAACGTCAGTTGCTGTACCCTTAACTACGCTACCCTTATCAAGACTGATGCTGTAGTACTTGGTGTTTGCATCGGCAATGTTGTGCTCGCCACCGTCAACAAGATCCCAGTCTTCAATAGTACAGTTGTCAAAGATGATTGGCAGAAGTGCAGCCTCACCAGAAACTGTAGGATCAAGAGGATTGATTGTGCCAGGGTTGTCAGTTGTACCGTTTGTGTTCTTGGTAATCTTGAATACGTATGTATAGTGCTTGTTTGCCTGCCAGTTACACTTTGTGTCTGGAACCCATACGGTTGCATTGTTAACGGTGATACGTTCACCTGTGGTAGAAGTCAACTCGTAAGATACGTGGAAGGTGAAACCACCTGTAGTAGCATCCTTAGGAATTGCATAATAAGTGGTAGGAGAAGCAGATGCGGTAGCATTTGTGGTACCGATTGCATTCTCTACAGGAGCCGCAAACTGGAGTGCCTCAGTTGTCTTTGTAAGGTCATGAGCAACAGCGTTTGTCTGCGATACTGTACCGTTGCCTGCTGCATCGAATACGATGTTAGCACCAGAGGTCTTGTAATAAGAACCAAGGGTGTACACGTCAGTTGAACTCTTGATGGCAGGAACTGCATATACACCACCAAAATCGTTGCTCAGGTTGAGGATACGAACTGAGTAACCATCAATGTCCTCCCAGAACTTGATGTTACACTTTGCGACAAGGTGCTTGAATGCCAGGGGAACGTCCTGACCATAGTTTGCCTTGTCAACCTTTGCCGATGCGAACATGAACTCGTTGTCGGTAGGGTTGTTGTAACCATCGTGAATAGCACCGCCAGGGATGGTCATAGTCTTGGTGCTGTTGTCGTAAGAAACTGCTGGCAGACCTGTGAATGATGCATTCTGATAAGGGGTGTAAGCATAGAACATGGTGTAGTCAGCTGACTTATCCCAGTAACGCAGATACTGCTTGTCAACATTTGACATGTAACGCGTGTTGTCCTTGGTGTAGTAACCCTCAGCACCTGTGTAGTCGTACTCGGTGTTACCCATCTTCTCATAAGCCCACATAGATGAACCGTTGGCAGCACCGGCGGCATCGCCCAGAGTTGTCTGGTTTGTTGAGGTCATGTAGTAACCCTGCTTGTTGGTACCGTCCATGTAGCCTACAAGGTAGTTCTCCATCATGTTGTAGGTAGGCTCGGTGCTCTTGTATGCAAATACACCGAAGCTGTAAAGACCTGTAGTCTGCAGTGGAGATGCCTTAGTCATGTTCTGGCTTGACAGGGCAAAACCGATAGGACCCTCTGGATTGACAGGCTTGCTTGGGCCGTCGTCATTCAGAAAATCGTTTGAGCAACTGGCCATCATTGCAGCCGCAGTTGCCAGGAGAAGTAATTTCTTCATTTTTTTAAAGTTTAGTTATTTATTTGTTTATCTTGTTCTTACATTATTATATCATATATAATCTCGTCGTAGTCCTCGACCGTAGGGACGAACAGTGACCCCGTTCCAGTGTCGGGCGACGATGGGTCTGGTATGTCGTTTGCATCAAGTACCACGGTTATTATTCCGCCATGTGATTGCTTGCGCAACTGGTCGGTAATGTCAATCTGCAAAGTCTGTTTTGCTCCGTTGTTGAAGACAAGGTCCAAAAACAGGTCATTGCTGAGGTCTGTGCGTGAACCGGCGTACTCTGGGTTGTTGCCGTTTTCGTAAGATGGCATGTCGCACAGGCCAAAGGTTGTGAACTTTCCTCCAATTATGTCAACCGGCTGTCCTTCATAATTGATATTGCGCTTCATGCGTGACGTGAAATACACTGCTGCTGGCATGTTCCAGGTGCGACCATAGTTTACAGAGGTTCCTGCTGCCATGTTGGATATGGCGTTGTTTCCCGATACATCCTTGATGCGTCCACTCTGGTTGTTCTTGATGATAACCTGCAAGAGGTAGATGTAAACACGTGGAACCAGACGGCAGTTCAGACGCTTTACCCAGCATAGCTCAACCTCGTCAAAGTAGTCATAGTCTTCCTTGCTTCTTGAAATGTGTACATCCTGTGGATAGGTTGCATAGAATATCTCCGGCTGGTTGAAAAGTCCTGTTACCTGAGAGTTGTCTGTTGATGTTCCTGTGACTATGTTGAAGTTGTTCGACTCGGAACGTGTGGCAACTCTTGTCAGACCGCGTGATATTGAGGTCGATGCATGGGCTTCATCAAGGTCAGATTCGTCTATCACCAGTACCTGGGCATCTGCGTCGATGTTGCTCCATATCAGCATGTCGTAGTAACCGAACTCGTAGGTCCTTCGGAACGATTTTCCGTAGATGGTGAATGGGTCAACGTTGGTATGAGACTGATGCGGAGTATCGCCGACAAAGTAGCGGCGTATCTCATAGCTGGTAGGCTCTGGATAGTCAATTTCTCCCCATGTGTCCACGTCATCAGAGTCCCAGCCATAGTGCCACTGTACATCCCAGTCAATGTCAAGATTCCATACCAGATTCATATTAACCATCACCATAGGCATGTCCACCAGCACTTCTTCTGCTGCCAGATTCAACGGCGGTTCTATGCAGCTGACTATGCCCACCATTGTGGAAACGGCGGCTATTAGGCTGCTGGCCATGCGGATAATATGTCTGAATATGCTGTTTCTCATTGCTGACTGTATCTTTTTTTGCGGTACAAAATGTCGTACGTAAGCTGTATTCCCAGATTTGTAGGTCCTAACCATGTAAAAATATGGTTGCGCTTCTTGAAATCCGATGCGTTACCCAGATAATCGTAGTAATACTTGCCGTCTGTTGTTCCTGTTATTGGGTTTCCATATACGTATGGGTCGTATGCAGTAAGGAAGAACCCTGCTGCTGCCATGAATTCCAGTCTGAGTGATCCCTTCTTGTTCAGCGGCATGGTGTGTCCCAGCGTAAGTCCGGCTCCACCGCCTTCTCCCTGCCAACCCTTGTCCGGTCCCAGTCCGATGCCGTACTTGTCTCCGTTCAGGTAGGCTCCCAGGTAAGTCCCGGTGAAAATGCCGTCTCCCTTGAAATACCTTCTCAGCTCTGCCTGGAAGTCGCGTACCTGCCAGAACTGCTGAGAGTCCCATTTCCTTACAGTACCCCATGTCATGGCAATGTTGTATGTGTAGTGTCCATCTAGTGGGTAGTACTCAAACTGTATGTTGCCCGATGGTGCCCAACCGAATCCCGGCATGTAGAATGCATCGTGCACCAGATTCGTGCGGGCGGCAATGAGATGCCTTCTGGTGGCGGTAGGGAAGAGGAGTGGCTGGTTCTCTACAGGCAGGAAGCTCTGGTCTGCAGGCTCTTTCCAGGTCAGTTCCGGCACTGGCTGAAGTCCCTGGGCAGTCAGGTGCGAGTGCTGCATGTCCGGTTCACTGAACCACAGGATAAGACGGGCGGCACGCAGCTTTGGGAAGTATTCCTTGAGCAGCCTTGACCACAGCTTGCCCCCGTTTGCGGCCATCAGCTTCTCCTTGCAGCACAGCTCGTCGGCACCGCATTCGTCGTAGATGCTTTTTACCAGACTGTAGTCCGGGTCACTGGCCTGTTCCATAAGAAGGCACAGGTATCCGTAGTCCTCAGTAATGCAGCTTACCTCCTGGTCAACGTCAACGTACTGGAATGTCAGCTCCTTGAGCAGCTTGCCAAGCAGCGCCTCTGAACGGCCGCAACCAAGGCGCATATTGTTTTCATACGGACCTTCAGGCGATGCGGCACCCCTGATGAAAACCTTCCTCAACTGCAGATGCCTGTTATTGATCATTGGCAGAATCTGCTCGCGGTATAGTGTGAAGAACGGATCATCAGGTCTGATGTCTGTCTTGTTGACTGCAAAATATACGGCAGTTGAATACTGGTAGAATTCCTGGTCCGTGAATTCCGGCAGGGTGTTTACGCTGGCAGGTGTTACAACTATGAATGGGAACTGCTCATGGTGCATGTATGTCTCATCCTGCGCCTTGACTCCAAGGGCAAAAGACAGCATCAGTGTCAGTGACAATACAAACAGTTTCATTGTTCCCAAATACTCCAGTGATTACCTTTTTACGTGCGTGTATGCTCACGTATGCACATGCACGCACATACAATTTTGCAAATGTAGTGATTTTCAGTGAAAAATAATAACTTGTTGCTGAAAAAACAGTAGGGGCGGCTCAAAAGAACCGTCCCTACCGATGCATGTCTAATGTCAATGAGCAGGTCAGAAACCGCCACCCATGCCGCCGCCAAAGCCGCCGCCCTGAGGACCGCCCATACCGCCTTGTGGGCCACCCATGCCGCCCTGGCGCTGTCTCATCTGGTTCTGCTGAGCCTGCTGAAGCTTCTCATAGGCCTTGAACTGCTTCTCGTCAAGGATTGTCTTCATCTTTGCGGCCTCAGCTTTACGACGCTCTTCCATCTGCTTCTGCATCGCCTCACGGTCAAAACCGCCCTGACCGCCGCCGTTCTGCATCTGCTGCGTCATCTTTTCACGCTCTGCCTGCTGCACCTTTGCCTGTGCAACGTAGTAAGCCTTAATGGAATCCTGCTGCTCTTTTGTGAGTCCCTTGATGCTCTCCTTGAGACGCTCAACCTGACGGTCTGCCATCTGTTCAGGATCCATGTTTCTCATACCGCCCATTGGGCCTCCCTGGCCACCGCCAAAGCCCTGACCTCCGCCAAAGCCCTGTGCAAAACTGAAGGATGATACCATCAGTGCCGCCATTGCAAGAATGAACTTTTTCATAATGATGCTTTTTTTTGTTTTTTGAATGTTTTGATGTCTCGCTTTTGTGTCTATTAACAATCCAAATATACAAAGAAGATTAAAATGTTAAACACATTAGCACAATATTTAAGCATATTTCATAATTTAGCGGCTTAGTTTATTGAACTACCAAAAAACAAAAAATATGTTTAGGAAATTATTGGCATTTGGTGCAGCTGCTCTGATGATTGGCTGCGCACAGGTTAAGGAAAGCCCTATTCTGAGCATTGAGGGTGGTCAGATTCAGGGCACAGTTGCAGACATCAAGGGTGTCTATGTTTACAAAGGCATCCCTTACGCAGCTCCACCTATCAGGGATCTGCGCTGGAAGGCTCCACAGCCGGTACAGCCATGGGAGGGCGTGCTTTCGTGCACACGTTTTGCCAACCCAAGTTATCAGCACATCCAGTTCAAGGGCGGCTACTACACAGAGTGGGGTTACGGTGACGAGGCTCCTTTCTCAGAGGACTGTCTGTATCTGAACGTCTGGACCAAGAAGCCAGGTCAGGAGAATGCAAAACTGCCTGTTGCTGTATGGATCCATGGCGGTGGCTATCGTGAAGGTTTCGGTACTGAGCCAGAGTTCGATGCTCAGGAGTGGGCAAACAAGGACGTTGTAATCGTTACAATCAACTATCGTCTCGGCGTATTCGGCTTCCTGACACACCCAGAGCTCTCTGCTGAGTCAGAGCACGGAGTATCAGGTAACTACGGTATCCTTGACCAGATTGAGTCACTCAAGTGGGTAAAGAAGAACATTGCCCAGTTTGGTGGTGACCCAGATAACGTGATGATCTTTGGTCAGAGCGCTGGTGGTGGTAGCGTACGTACAATCTGTGAGTCTCCTCTGGCACGCGGCCTGTTCAACAAGGCGGTAGTCCTGAGTGCTGGTGGCCTGGACGTTCCACAGAATGGTGGCGGTATGGGTATGGGAATGGGCGGCATGCGTATGCCAGCCGGTGGTTTCCCAGGTTTCGGTGGCATGGGTGGCCGTCAGGCCGAGCCTAAGCTTGCTGCTTACACTGCTCCAACTGCTCCAGAGGGTCTGAACGCTCTTCAGCGTGCAGAGTTCAATACAAAAGTTATCATGGACTGGGCTGGTTACAACACTCTTGCCAAGATGCGTGCTGCTGACACAGAGGTTATGCACTCTGTAGCAACTGTTTACAGCAATGCAACTGGTAACATGGGTAGCATCACCGGTCAGCCAATCGTTGACGGTTATGTATCAAAGGAGAGCTTCGTTGCAGCCGCACTTGACGGTACCCTTGCTGACGTTCCTTACATGATTGGTTATACCCTGAATGATATGGGCAACATGTCTGCAGGCATCGCAGCATTCTGCCAGAACCGTCAGGAGGCAGGCAACAAGGCGTGGGCTTATGAGTTTGCACGTCCTCTTCCAGATGATGGCTCACATCCTGAGGTTTCACAGCGTCTGAGAGGTGCATTCCACTCTTCTGACCTGTGGTTCGTATTCAAGTCTCTGAAGCACTGCTGGAGACCTTGGACACAGGGTGACTGGGATCTGTCAGAGAAGATGCTCACAGCTTGGACCAACTTTGCAAAGTACGGTGATCCTAACGGCGCAAACGGTGGCGAGTGGACTCCATGCACAAAGGAGAACACAAACTTCATGATCTTCAAGCTTGACAAGGATGACAAGGAGGCTTCAGAGATTGTTCAGCCTATCACAGTGCTCTTATTTTGATAAAATTTCTTTACAAAGCAAAAGGGCCGCAGAATCTTTCTGCGGCCCTTTTGCTTTCCCCTTAGAGCTTGTCTGCCAGGTCTGCGAAAGCCTTGCCGGTAAGGGTGGCTGGGTCAAGCGCAACGGGCAGGCCGTTGTCGCCGCCTTCACAGATGCTCTGCACGATTGGAATCTGTCCAAGCAGTGGTACGTTCAGCTCCTGGGCAAGCTGCTTGCAGCCCTCCTTGCCAAACAGGTAGTACTTGTTCTCAGGCAACTCTGCCGGTGTGAACCAGGCCATATTCTCAACCAGACCCAGTACAGGGACGTTAACCTTTGGATTCAGGAACATGTCAATTCCCTTGCGGGCATCGGCCAGGGCAACCTGCTGCGGAGTGCTGACTACAATTGCACCGGTCAGTCCAAGGGTCTGGACAAGAGTCAGGTGAATGTCACTTGTGCCAGGAGGCATGTCAATCAGGAAATAGTCAAGCTCGCCCCATTTTGCATCGCAGATAAGCTGCTTCAGAGCGTTGCTTGCCATGGCGCCGCGCCATAGTACTGCCTGCTTTGGATCTACAAAGAATCCAATTGAAAGAATCTTTACACCGTACTTCTCTATAGGGATGATCATATCCTTGCCGTCAACGTTCTCTGCCCATGGCTGTGCGTCCTCAATCTGGAACATCTTTGGCTGTGATGGACCAAAGATATCTGCGTCAAGAAGACCAACCTTGTAGCCTTTCAGGGCAAGTGCAACGGCCAGGTTTGCTGCCACTGTTGACTTTCCCACACCGCCCTTGCCCGATGCTACGGCAATGATGTTCTTTACTCCAGGCAGCACGGGAGCCTCTTCTGGGGCATCGACCTGGCGTGTCTTGACATTGATCGTTACCTGAGTCTCAGGGCCTGCAGCCAGCTTTATCTGGGTCTCTGCAGACTTTATGATGGACTTCATGAACGGATCAGTCTTCTTCTCAAATATCAGTGAAAATGAGACGCTCATGCCGTTTATGCGGATGTCGTCCTCAACCATTTCCATTGAAACAATGTCTTTGCCGGTGCCTGGGTAACGTACGTTACGCAGGGCATCAAGAATCAGGTTTGGGTATAGTGCCATATAGGTTTATTTGCTTGTATCAAGACCGCTGCGCTTGCTGCGGCCAAAACTTCTGTAAGAATCAAGTTCAATCTCTATCTCAGGTTCCACAAGAGCACCCTCTTGCGGCAGGTTGAAACGGATGTACTTGATTGGAATTCCACGCTCAAGCCACTGCTCTTCATAGTAGGTGTGGATTGAGAGAATCTCATTTGCCAGGCCACTGTTGTAAAGGTCACGGGTTGCAATCTGTACAGGCAGCCTGTTGAGCCCTACCATTGCTTCTGTGTAGGTGAACAGAAAGTTGCTGTCTGTCTTCAGATGCACAATGCCGTCTGGTTTCAGGATGCTTCTGTAACGCTGCATGAAGCCTGTTGACGTGAGTCTTTTTGTGACCTTTTTCATCTGCGGGTCAGGGAAAGTAATCCAAATCTCACTGACTTCAGACGGAGCAAAGAAACGGTCAATAAGCTCGATGCTTGTCCTAAGGAAAGCCACGTTCTTCAGACCCTCTTCCTTGGCCTGGGTTGCTCCGGTCCACATGCGTGCTCCCTTGATGTCTATTCCTATGAAGTTCTTGTCAGGGAACATCCTGGCAAGTCCTACGGTGTATTCACCCTTGCCGCATCCCAACTCAAGTACAATAGGGTTGTCATTCAAGAAAAAGGAACTGTTCCAACAGCCCCTTTTCTCAAATATGGTATCGTCCTGATATTTTATTCCAGGTTCAAAGACATGGTCGTATGTACGCATGTCTGCAAACTTGGACAGTTTGTTCTTACCCATTTACAGTATTTATCAGATGTCAAGAACCTTAACCCATCCGTGTGGATCAGCAATGTCGCCATACTGGATTCCGCGCAGCTGGTTGTAAAGCTTTTCAAGAACAGGACCTGGCTTGCCATCCTTTGCAACTACGTATGACTTGCCCTGCTCAATGTCATCAATCCTTTCAATAGGAGAGATTACTGCTGCGGTACCGCATGCACCAGCCTCGTCCATCTCAAGCAGCTCCTCAAGAGCCACCTGGCGCTGCTCTACAACCATGCCGTTGTCCTTTGCCAGCTGCATGAGACTTCTGTTTGTGATTGATGGCAGGATTGATTCTGACTTTGGAGTGATGTATGTATTGCCCTTAATGCCAATGAAGTTGGCAGCACCGCACTCGTCAATGTACTTCTTCTCCTTGGCGTCAAGATAGAATTCACATGCATAGCCGTTGTCATGGGCAATCTTGTTTGCGTAAAGGCTGGCTGCGTAGTTGCCGCCTACCTTGTACTTACCCATGCCAAGAGGTGCTGAACGGTCGTAAGAGCGTACAATTGCGTATTTGTTTGCTGCAAAGCCACCCTTGAAGTATGGACCTACCGGAGTCACGAACATTATCAGCAGATATTCGTCTGAAGGGTGTACTCCTACCTGGGCGCCAGTACCAATTATGAGTGGACGTATGTAAAGTGTAGCACCGCTCTCGTATGGTGGAATGTAGTCCTTGTTCAGGCTTACAACCTTCTCTACCATCTGGCAGAAGAGTTCTGTAGGTGGCTCAGCCATAAGTGTTGCACGGCATGTGCTCTGCATGCGCTCTGCGTTGGTTTCCGGGCGGAAAACCCTGACCTTGCCGTCTTTTCCACGGTATGCCTTAAGGCCTTCAAAACCTTCCTGACCATAGTGAAGACAGGTGGCTGCCATGTGCATTGGAATATACTCTGAATCACTTACTTCAATTTCACCCCATGCGCCGTTACGGTACCAGCATCGTACATTATAGTCTGTCTTTCTGTATCCGAAAGATAGATTTGACCAATCCAGTTCTTTCATATATGTGTTTTTTCTTGAGTTTGTCTAGTGCAAAAATACTAAAAAGATTATTCTGGAGTGGCAAAGACATGATTTTTAATGTCTTCTTTGGTGCCTCCTGACTGGAGTCCTGTAAAGGTTTGTAAGGTTAATCTGTCTCAAGGCTTCATCATAGACATCCTGAGATACCCTTACGGTCATGGGCTCTGAAATGTACAACCTTTGGACATAATGTCCATCTTCATATTCTGAGTGCAGTCCGCATCGCACCAGTGCATCTGATATCTTTTTGTCCCTTCTAGTTACCTGACCTATAATAGGGGTGTCATCATCGGCCTCAAATTCAATGGCCGATGCGTCCTTGTATTTCTCTGTCAGTTCCTTTATCCTGTCGTCCTTCTGCTCTTGAAAGACTTTCTTCTGGAAAATGTCCAATTCGTCTGAATAGACGTACCTTAGCTCTATGTAGTCACAACCGTACAGGTCGTCATTTCTCCAGTAGATTTTCTTTCCCAGATGTTTGTGTCCTGATGGAAATGCTTCATTCAGGGATATCTGGTTCCCAAGGATGACATTAACGGAGATATTTTTTCCTCCTGTAGATTCAAGATCAAATTGAAGATATCTACAGAGCCTCTTTTCGTCAAACGACATCTGGATAGTCTCAGATACAGTTGTTTCTTTTGTTTTCGTTGTGACAACTGCAGAATCCCTATGAAGCTCGATGCTGTATCGGATTCTTTCTGCAAAGCAATATTCAGCGCATGCCAGCAACAGGTAAAATACTATGAAACGTTTCATGCCCTTATTACGTTATGAGTGTTTCAAAAAGCCGGTTCTGTCTTTAATTCCTCAAATTCAGGGCGGGTATGGTCGTCTATTACCACTGATGAGCCAAATTGCTCTATTAATTGATCTTTTAGTGTTTTATTGTAAACAGGTCCCTCAATCCTCAACTTGTCAATAGCAATGTCATCAAACCAGGTTGGTTTTGCGGGAATTGAACTTGTGAAGACAATGGTCAAATCATGTATGTGGGTGAATTTTTTCAGGAATTCAGGAAACCTGTTGGCGGTCTCTATAATGATAGGTTTCCCGTTCCGGTTTTCTGTTTCGTATTTTTCTAACAGTTGAGCATCTGAGATATTTTCTTTGATGATCCACCCGACTTTAGGAGTAATCTGTCCTTTGTTGCCGTCTTCCTGCAGGCCTATGATGCCGGCTATGGCCTCTAATGTGTGTGTGGAAGTTTTGCCTGCCATGTCATACGTAACAAGTGTTACTGGTGCAGAGACCATTTCCGGACGTAGAGGGTAATTGTATGTTATTTTGGTGGGAGTTTTCTTGCCGCTCTCGTCGTATGGGTAGAACTTCAGGAACCATCCGTCGAATTCCGTTATCTGGTCTCCCTTCTGGCAACTTGCGTAACGAATCTCATTGGGCCTTTTCTTTTTAACCATTGATTGCCAGAAGGTTGTGTCAATTACTCCTTCAGAAGCAGATTCAAATTGCATGAGAATCGGATCAAGGTCTTTTATCCACCAATCCATACCATAGCCTTTAAGTTCCTTGGTATTGCTTCTGATTTTCTGCCAGTCTTCCGGCTCCCCCGTCAATGTTATTTCTGGAATACCGCATACTGCATATCGTAGTTCATACTTGAAATAGGAACTAACGGTATTCATAAGTGTAATTTGTGAAACGGCGGTCTCTGTCGGGCTCGTTGTGGAAAAATCTGAAACCAAGAGTTCTGCTATTCCGTTTTTTGTATTTGAGGATATTTGTTTCTGTATTTCATTGAAGAATTCATTCCATGTGTCAGGTTCTACAAGCTCCTCCATAGGCTTGTTCATGGTTACGCTTAGTGTCTTGATGCCATTATGGTTGACAAACAGGTTTTGTAAATCTTGTGGAGCACTGTTTACGAAATTTGAGAAAGATTGACTTATCAGCAGCCAGATAATGTCCGGGGATATGGATACTGGCCGATGATAGGCAAATGCATTCATCAGTCCTTTGGCAAATGAATTATGATCGTAGTTGATCAGATTGTCTGTTGGTAAATTTGAACTGATCAGCTTGGTATGGAGAGGATCTTGATTGAAGAAAAGCCGTTCAACAGTCTCGCTGGCCGGTCGCTTGTTGAATTCGTGATCAATCTTTGCCAGATGCTCTACGTGAAAGGTAATCTCTGCCTTAAGTTGTGTGACCGGGATCAACAGAACAATTGCCAGAGCGTAAATGAAATGGTTACATGGTTTTGACTTCATGTTGCTTGTTTTTAGTTTGATAGCGCAAATGACTACAGAGCCATCATGATAAGCAGAATGATGGCAAAAATAATGACAAATGAGAGCAGGCCCAGGGCGGTGCCAAGGCAGCCGAATCTGCGCTCTCCGGCAGGGAGCGGATCTGACAGCAGTGCAACGATGAGTCCTATCAGAGGTGTAAAGATGACGGAGAGCAGGAATGCCCAGCCAAAGCCGATGCGCCTGCGCGCACCCACAAGACCAACAAGTGCAGCTACAAATGAGCCTGTGAGGGCTCCTCCAATTAAAATAGGTAATGTCATCGGCGGTTCTTCTTGTTTTTCTTTCCTGAAGATTTGAATGTGTCCCTTGAATCAAAGTCAAAGAACTGACGCCAGTCTTCATCAACTACATAGTCTCTGTCTGGGTTATAGACCTGTGGCGCACGGCTAGGGGCGTGGCGCTTATCCTCACGGCGGCGGTCCTCTTTCTTAGGTTTACGCTCAGCCTTGATGTCATTGGTCCACGACCTACGCTCCTGTTTAGGAGCACGCTCCTCCTTAGGCTTGCGCTCCTGTTTTGGGGCACGTTCCTCTCTTGGCTTGCGCTCCTGTCGTGGAGCTCTTTCCTGTCTAGGTTCTCTTTCCTCTTTAGGCTTGCGCTCCTCAAACTGGTCAGCGGACTCTCTCCTTGGCTTGCTCTTTGAGCGGGCATTGTCATTCTCATTGGCGCGCTCTACGGTAATCTGGCGGCCGCGGAACTTGGCATTGGCCAGAATGTCCATGATTCGCTCAACGCTGTCTTCCGGCACCTCAAAGAATGAAAAACTGCTCATAAGGTCTATGCGGCCAATGTCAACGCGCTCTCCGTGTGAGCGTTTGTTGATCATGTCCATGATGTGGATTGGCTGGATTTCATCTTTCTTGCCGACGTTGATGAACAGGCGTACGTAGCCGTTCTGGGCCTTGCGCTTCTCACTCTTGCGGGCATCAGCATCCTTCTTTGAAGTGTCTGTGCTTATGTCCTGAAGCTCGGGCGCATTGCTGTAGTATGTCATGAAGCGGCCGAACTCACGGGTTATGAGGCGCTTTATGATGTCTTCCTTGTCAAGCCAGTCAAGCTTGCGCAGTATGTCCGGAAGGAATGGCGCAGTCTGCTCCTCGTCAACCAGGATGCGCTCAAAGTCATCCATTACCTTGTAGAGCTGCTTTTCACAGATCTGCTCTCCGGTAGGCATCTCTCCAAGGGTGAATTTCTTGCCTATGGCCTTCTCTATGACGCGGATCTTGTACTTCTCCCTTAGGTTGAGGATTGAGATTGATGTGCCGGTCTTTCCTGCACGACCGGTACGGCCACTGCGGTGGGTATAGTTCTCTGTGTCGTCAGGCAGACCGTAGTTGATGACGTGTGTCAGGTCGTCAACGTCAATGCCGCGTGCAGCGACATCGGTGGCAACCAGCATCTGCAACTGACGGCGACGGAACTTGTTCATGGTCAGGTCACGTGCAGCCTGTGACAGTTCGCCATGCAGTGGCTCTGCGTTGTAGCCGTCTGCAATGAGCATGTCTGCAACCTCTTGCGTCTCAAGACGGGTGCGGCAGAAGATGATAGCATAGATGCTGGGGTAGTAATCCACGATGCGCTTGAGTGCCAGATAACGGTCCTTTGCATGTACCATGTAGTAAACGTGGTTCACGTTCTGGGCTCCCTCATTGCGGGTTCCAATCTGGATTTCATGGGCATCGGTCAGATACTTCTGCGATATTTTGGCAATCTCTTTGCTCATGGTTGCAGAGAACATCATGGTGCGGCGGTCTTCAGGAACTGCTGCGGCAATGGCATCAAGGTCCTCCTGGAAGCCCATGTTGAGCATCTCGTCAGCCTCATCAAGTATGAAGGTGCTGACTGTGTCCAACTTTACGACACCGCGCTCCATAAGGTCAAGCAGACGTCCTGGAGTTGCTACAATGATGTGCGCACCGCGTCGGAAATTGCGTATCTGGTTCTCAATTGAAGTGCCTCCGTACATTGGTATAATGCGCAGGCCATCAATGTATTTTGAGAAATCTGTCAGGTCGGTTGAAATCTGAAGGCAGAGCTCGCGGGTAGGGCTCAGAATGAGCACCTGCGGGTTTGGATTCTCAACGTCTGTAAGCTGGATTGACGGCAGGCCGTATGCTGCGGTCTTGCCGGTTCCTGTCTGTGCCAGGGCTACAACATCGCCTTTGTTCTCAAGCAGGTAGGGGATGCACTCCTCCTGTACGGGCATAGGCAATCTAAAGCCCAGTTCTTCAATGGCGCGCAGGATTGGCCCGCAGATGCCAAGTTCTTCAAATGTCTTCATCTATCAGTTAAGGGTGAAACTCTGTTCGCCAATCATGACGCCGTCAACGAAGATGTATGCTCCGTACTCTCCGGCATAGAGGAATTCCTCTACATCCCAGTACATGGTAACCTGCTGCTGCTCACCGGAATATTCAATGTACTTCTTCATTGAGTAGGTAAGGGCGGTGTTCTCATAAGGGAATGTGGCGCTGGCATCTTTTGTAAGGATGTCACCGTCCGGTTTCATGATTCTTATATAAACAGTCTTTTCACCAGTCTTTGTTGTAATATTCTTTGCAAGGGTAAAGTTGACGGCAATTTGTGTCACGTTCTTTACCTTATTCTCTGATTTGCCACGCTTGTTGAGCGGACTGACTACTATGCCGACTGCGTCAAGCTGCGATGCCAGTGCGACCTTCTGCTCAGCCTCTTCCTTCTCTTGGGTCAGCTTGTCTATGTTCCTGGTAGCCTCACGGTACTGCTGGCGAACCTGGGTATTCTCCTGGGTCAGCTTCTTGTTCAGCTGGTCAAGTGAATCAATCTGGGCAATGTAGGTGCGCATCACTGCACGTACGGTTGCAAGCTCCTTCTTGAGTCGGGTAATCTCTGCGGCGTTCGATGCCTTAGTCTGACGCAGCTCTTCAAGCAACTGCTGGGTACGCAGTTTTTCTCTCTCAAGCTGGTGTATGAGTGAGTCGTTTGAGATCTGGACACGAAGCTCGTCATACTGTACTGCGTAGCCTGAGTACTCGTTCTCCATCTCTTCCTTCTCAATCTCAAACAGCTGCAGCATGTCATTGTTCTCTGCCTTCTGCTTAAAGAAAAGAGCAGCCATGGCAATTGCAATCACTGCTATGACTGCAATTGCACCTATCAGTGCCCTGGAATTGTTCTTTTCCTCCATAGTTTACTGTTACTTGCTGAGTTTAGCCATGTTCTCCTTGATGGTAGCAATCTTCTGCTCGGCATCGGACTGCTTCTTGCGCTCAAGTGCAACAACTGCCTCAGGAGCGTGCTCCACAAACTTCTGGTTGCTGAGCTTGGCCATTACGCCCTTCAGGAAGCCCTCAAGGTGAGCAAGCTCTGCCTTCATCTTGGCCATTTCTGCCTCTCCGTCAATGAAGTTGCCCATCTGTACGGCATACTCGGTGGTGCCTATCATGAATGACGATGTGGCATCGGACTTCTGCTGTACGTACAGAATCTCCTGCAGGCCGGCCATCTTCTTGATGACTGGACCCAGGGCAGGGCACTTGGTGACGTTGCGGGCATCGGCATCCTGAAGGACAACCTCAAGTGTCAGCGGCTCTCGCTGGGCTATGTTCTTGCTCTGACGGATTGCACGAACGCCAGAGATGATCTGCTTGGCCTCTTCATACTGGGCAATGATGCGGGCATCGTCTTCAGTCGGAGCGTCAAGCTTCATTGTGCTGACCATGATGCTCTCTCCGTCCTTTCTTGGGGCAATGTTCTGGTAAAGCTCCTCAGTGATGAACGGCATGAATGGGTGGATAATCTTCATGAGCTGCTCAAAGAACTCAAGAGTAGCCTGGTATGTAGCCTTGTCAATAGGCATCGCGCAGTTCTTCTCACGGTCATAGTCCGGCTTGATCATCTCAAGATACCAGCCTGAGAACTCGTCGGTGAAGAGCTTGAATGCAGCCATCAGGGCCTCATTCAGACGATATTTGCTGTACAGGTCATTGATCTCAGCCATTACGGTCCTGATCTGGGCCTGCATCCATGAAATTGTCTTTCTGTTTGATTCCGGCTGGGCAAGATTCTCATCTACAGTCCAGCCCTTGACCAGACGGAATGCGTTCCAGATCTTGTTGCAGAATGCTGCACCCTGCTGGCACAGGCTCTCGTCAAAGAGAATGTCGTTGCCGGCAGGAGCTGACAGAAGCATACCCATGCGCACGCCGTCGGCACCGTACTTTTCAATCAGGCCTATAGGGTCAGGAGAGTTTCCGAGTGACTTTGACATCTTGCGGCCCAGATTGTCACGCACGATGCCTGTGAAATATACATTGCGGAATGGAACGTCCTTCATGTACTCTTCACCAGCCATAATCATGCGGGCTACCCAGAAGAAGATGATGTCCGGACCGGTTACAAGGTCAGCGGTAGGGTAGTAGTACTTGATTTCCTCATTGCCAGGGTTGTTGATTCCGTCAAAGAGCGATACAGGCCACAGCCATGATGAGAACCATGTATCCAGAGCGTCCTCGTCATGTGACAACTGGTCAATGGTCAGATTCTCATAGCCGGCAATGCGGTGTGCCTTCTCAAGAGCCTCTTCAGCGGTCAGGGCAACTACGAACTTCTCTTCCTGACCCTCTGCTACAGGCAGGAAATATGCCGGGATGCGGTGACCCCACCAGAGCTGACGGCTGATGCACCAGTCCTGGATGTTCTCAAGCCAGTTGCGGTATGTGGTCACGTACTTGGTCGGGTAGAATTTGATCTTTCCCTCAAGTACAGGTGGCAGTGCAATGTCTGCCATGTGCTTCATTGAAAGGAACCACTGCTTGCACAGCCTAGGCTCTACTGCAGTGTCCTGATTGCGCTCAGAGTAGCCTACCTTGTTGTCGTAATCCTCAATCTTCTCAAGCAGGTCAGCAGCCTGCAGGTCAAGTGCAATCTGCTTGCGTACATCCATGCGGTCCTGGCCTACGTACATGCCGGCAGCCTCAGAGATTGTACCGTCCGGATTGAATATGTCTATGGTCTCAAGGTTATGAGTCTTTCCAAGGGCGTAGTCGTTTACGTCATGTGCAGGAGTTACCTTAAGACAGCCGGTACCGAACTCAATGTCAACATAGCGGTCCTCAATTACCGGGATGACGCGGTTTACCAGAGGCACAATGACCTTGTGGCCGCGCAGCCACTGGTTCTTTGGGTCCTTAGGGTTGACGCACATTGCAGTATCGCCCATGATAGTCTCAGGACGTGTGGTTGCAACCACTGCGTAGTAGCCACGTGCATCCTTGTGAAGAATTTCACCCTCCTGGCCGGTTGGCTGTACCGGGTTCACGTCTGCATCGGCTACGTAGTAACGCAGGTAGTAGAGCTTTGACTTCTCCTCTCGGTAAATTACCTCTTCTGTAGAGAGAACGGTCTGGGCCTTAGGGTCCCAGTTCACCATTCTTAGGCCACGGTAAATGAGGCCCTTCTCATACAGGTCAACGAATACCTTCAGGACCGACTCGCTGCGTGGGCCGTCCATTGTGAAGGCAGTGCGGTCCCAGTCACAGCTGGCACCAAGACGACGCAGCTGCTTCAGAATGATGCCACCGTGCTCGTCAGTCCAGTCCCATGCGTGTTTTAGGAACTCCTCGCGGGTCAGGTCACGTTTCTTGATGCCCTGGGCAGCAAGCTTGTTTACAACCTTTGCTTCAGTTGCAATCGATGCGTGGTCAGTACCCGGCACCCAGCAGGCGTTCTTTCCGTCAAGGCGTGCCTTGCGGATCAGGATGTCCTGGATGGTGTTGTTCAGCATGTGGCCCATGTGGAGCACACCTGTCACGTTTGGTGGTGGAATGACAATTGTGTAAGGCTCACGGCCATCCGGCTGTGAGTGGAACAGTTTGTTGTCAACCCAGTACTGATACCACTTTCCCTCTATGTCTGTGGGATTGTATTTGCTTGCTAATTCCATATTCTTTGGGACATTTCTATAAATCAGTGCAAAAATACTCTTTTTTTATGACTATTTTTGCTCCCAAACTGTTTAAATATGCATACAAGAGAGGAACAGATGGCGGCTTTTGGCCGTATGCTTGACATACTTGACGAATTGAGGGTGAAATGTCCGTGGGACAGAGTACAGACAAATGAGTCCCTGCGTCAGAATACAATAGAAGAGACCTTTGAACTGTGCGATGCCCTGATAAAGGATGACACGGACAATATCTGCAAGGAGCTGGGTGATTTGCTGCTTCACGTGGCATTCTACGCCAAGATAGGCTCTGAGAAACAGCAGTTTGACATAAAGGATGTCTGTGACCGCCTGTGTGACAAGCTGATATATCGTCACCCGCATATTTATGGGAACGTCCAGGCAGACAGTGCCAACAAGGTTCTTGATAACTGGGAACAGCTCAAGCTCAAGGAGAAGGGCGGCAACAAGCGTGTCCTGGCCGGTGTGCCCGATGCCCTTCCGTCACTAATCAAAGCCTTCCGCATCCAGGAAAAGGCTGCTCACGTGGGCTTTGACTGGGATACTCCAGAAGGGGCCCTTGACAAGGTTCCTGAGGAACTCTCGGAACTCAAGGCAGAGCTTCAGTCCGGTAATGTCGATGCTGCAGAGGCATAACTTGGTGATCTGCTCTTCTCTGTCATCAATGTAGCCCGAAAGTATGACATTCATCCAGACAATGCCCTTGAGCGTACGAACCGCAAGTTCATAAGCCGCTTCAACCATGTGGAAGAGGGTGCAATAAGCCAGGGACGCCAACTTAAGGAACTGTCGCTTGAAGAGATGGATGCTCTCTGGAATGAGGCAAAAAAGGAAGAGAGACAGGGTTAAATGTCAATCTCCATTCCTTCTTTTGCAAGGATTGAGTTGCTGAATGTCTCCTTTGCTTCTGCAAGGATAGGCTGCTCGTTCAGATAACGGGCAGAGAAATGTCCCAGAATAAGTTTACCTGCATTTACTTCTGCTGCAGTCTTTGCTGCCTGCGCTGCTGTTGAATGCAGGTATTTCTGTGCCTGCACCAGCTCTGTCTCCATGTATGTGCTGTCATGATAGATGGCACTCACTCCCTTTATCTGGTCAAACATCTTTGGGTTGTATGCCGTGTCACAGCAGTAGGCATAGCTGCGCGTAGGACCTGCCGGCTTTGTAAGGCGGCTGTGCGGAATTACCGTTCCGTCTTCTGTTACAAAGTCTCCGCCATCCTTTATCCTGTTGTAGTCCCATTGTGGAACCTTGTAGAAGTCTGCCATCTCACGGTCCAGGTGGTCAGCCAGGGGCTTCTCCCTGAACAGGAAACCGGCACATGGAATACCGTGCTTCAGCGGAATTGTCTCAACGGTCAGGGAGCGGTCTTCATATATTATCTCCTTTGCAAATGGATCAAATCCCTGAAAGGTTATCTGGTACTCAAGTCTGTTGCAGTAGAACTCCAGTTCCTGGGCCAGCAACGGTTCCATCTCTTTGGGAGCGTGTATGAAGAGTGGGGCAGTGCGTCCCATGAGCCCGAATGAGGAGACCATTCCCAACAGTCCAAAGCAGTGGTCTCCATGCAGGTGTGAAATGAATATGTGATTGATTCTGGCAAATGCCACCTTTGAGCGGCGCAGCTGTATCTGCGTGCCCTCGCCGCAGTCAATCATGAAGAGTTTCTCACGGATGTTTACTATCTGCGATGATGTGTAGTGCTTGGGGCTTGGGGTGGCAGAGCCGCATCCCAGGATTGTAATCTGAAACTTTTCCATCTCTATGTCTTCCTGCATGACTTCTGCTGCAAAGGTAATAAAAAAGAAGGACCGGAATTGCTCCGGCCCTTCAGACTGAAAATCTATTGTGTGTTATAGATTATTCGCCCTCAAGCTGCTTCTTCAGAGCAGCAAGTGCATCGATGTCACCAAGGGTTGTTGCAGCAGCCTGATTCTGGATCTGTGGCTCCTTCTCCTTTGGCTCCTTCTGAGCTGCAGCCTTGCGTGCCTTCTTCTCAGCCTTAGCCTCAGCCTTAGCGATATCCTCAAAGATACGGCTGTGTGAAAGGATGATTCTCTTTGAATCCTTGTTGAACTCGATAACCTTGAACTGGAGTGTCTCGCCCTGCTGAGCCTGTGAGCCGTCCTCCTTTACAAGATGCTTAGGAGTAGCAAAGCCGTCAACGCCAGCCTCAAGAGAGATTACTGCACCCTTGTCCATCATGTCAACGATCTTACCCTCGTGGATAGAGTCAACGGTGTAAACTGCCTCGTACTTGTCCCAAGGATTCTCCTCAAGCTGCTTGTGACCAAGGCTCAGACGACGGTTGTCCTTATCTATCTCAAGAACAACTACCTCAATAGGAGCGCCAATCTGTGTGAACTCTGATGGATGCTTAACCTTCTTGGTCCAGCTCAGGTCGCTGATGTGGATCAGACCGTCAACACCCTCCTCAATCTCTACGAAGATACCGAAGTTAGTGAAGTTGCGTACGGTAGCAGTGTGCTTTGAGCCAACTGGGTACTTAGCCTCAATGCCCTCCCATGGATCCTGCTTGAGCTGCTTGATACCAAGTGACATCTTGCGCTCGTCGCGGTCCAGTGTAAGGATAACAGCCTCAACCTCGTCACCAACCTTGATGAAGTCCTGTGCAGAACGCAGGTGCTGGCTCCAAGACATCTCTGAAACGTGGATCAGACCCTCTACACCTGGAGCAATCTCAATGAATGCACCATAGTCAGCCATAACGACAACCTTACCCTTAACCTTGTCACCAACGTTGAGGTTAGCATCGAGTGAATCCCATGGATGTGGAGTAAGCTGCTTCAGACCAAGAGCGATGCGCTTCTTCTCATCGTCAAAGTCAAGGATAACGACGTTGATCTTCTGGTCGAGCTCAACAATCTCCTTAGGATCGCTTACGCGGCCCCATGAGAGGTCTGTGATGTGGATAAGACCGTCAACACCACCAAGGTCGATGAATACACCGTAAGATGTGATGTTCTTAACAGTACCCTCAAGTACCTGACCCTTCTCAAGCTTACCGATGATCTCCTTCTTCTGCTGCTCAAGCTCCTCTTCAATGAGAGCCTTGTGAGAAACAACAACGTTGCGGTACTCCTGGTTGATCTTTACAACCTTGAACTCCATTGTCTTGCCAACGAATACATCGTAGTCGCGGATAGGCTTGACGTCAATCTGTGAACCTGGCAGGAAGGCCTCAATGCCGAATACATCTACAATCATACCACCCTTTGTGCGGCACTTGATGTATCCCTTGATGATTTCCTGTGATTCAAGAGCCTCGTTTACGCGATCCCATGAACGTGCAGCACGAGCTCTCTTATGTGAAAGAAGCAGCTGGCCCTTCTTGTTCTCGGTGTTCTCGATGTAAACCTCTACCTCGTCACCGATCTTCAGGTCTGGGTTGTAACGGAACTCACTTACAGGGATGATACCATCTGACTTGTAGCCGATGTTAACGATAACCTCACGCTTGTTGATAGAGATTACGGTACCATTGACAACCTCGTTGTCAGCTACCTTGTTAAGTGTTGTGTCATAAGCCTGCTGGAGCTCTTCCTTGCTCTTGCCAGTCAGGGCGTTTCCGTTCTCATAAGCATCCCAGTCAAAATCCTGAATAGGAGCTACATTCTTTAAATCTGCCATTCTTTAAAATGTTTAGATTAAGTTAGACAATTAGTTTATGATCTCATGCAAGATGCCACCAGGGCATAATGCGGGCGCAAAGGTACACTTTTTTACTTAATTTCAATCAAATGGAACGAAAAAAATGGGGACAGGTCCCCGCCTGGCGAGGGACAGGTCCCGTTTTGGCGAAGAATAGGGTCTGTGCTGAATGCTTGCGTCAGCGCGGACGGAACATCTTGAAGAACCTTATAGGGATTTCGCTGACAATGATGATGCCCAGAGTGATGGCGATGCAGACTTTGATAGAGTTGAATCCTGCCATGAGGCCGTCACTGAACTGCTGGCACATAAGGTAGTAAGTGGTCCAGTAGATGCCGGCACCGGGAACCAATGGCAGCATGCCGCTAATAATATATATGGTGGAAGGCCGTTTTCTCCAGACGGCAAACAGCCTTGAGGCGGCAGCAATGGTCAGGGTGGCTACAAATGTAGCTTCTGCAGACGAGCATTCAAACCGGAAGTATGATATGTAGAAGCCCAGCCAGCCCAGTGTGCCTACAATTCCTGATGCAGCATATTCCCTTCTCTCAATGCCGTAGATAGCGGCAAATGCGAACGTTCCTACAAATGCGCAGATCAGCTGGCAAGGCATCTTCAGTATGAATGGGTCGTAGGTCTGCCCAGTCAGCTGTATCACGCCACCTTCTATATAGCTGTCAGCCATAAGGGTGACAGATACGCCTATTGCAATACAGAGAAAGGTCATGATGGCGTCAAGCAGACGTGCAGAACCGGCCAGATAGTCCTGGCCTGCCAGGTCGCGGATGCCGTTGGTGAAGGCAACTCCGGGTATCAGCAGTATTATGGTGCCCACAATCATGTTTCCAAAGTTCTGGCCGAATCCCAGGTTCATGAAAAGTATGCACAGAGTAGTGCAGAGTGCTGATCCAAGTATGTTCGTGAGCGGTTTTGATATGTTCTTTCCTGCAATGTATAGCGTGAATGCCCAGGCTATCACTGCTATCACGGCCGATGCCACACAGTCCAGGATGCTGCCGCCAAAGATGCCGCAGAATCCGGCGCAGCCCAGTGCGGCATAGAGCAGCTGCTCCCACAGGGGCTTGGCAGGCATAAGATTGATCTCTTCAATCTGCCTGCGGGCATCGGCCAGGGTAAGACTGTCGTGCTCAATCTCTCTTGAAAGCTGGTTTATAACGGCCACCTTGTCCAGCTGGGCTCCCTTGAAGGGAATGAAATCTATGTTGGAATAACCATTCCTGCCGGAAGCAAAGATGCCGTTGCTCAGAACAAAGTGGTGGGTCATGGGAAAACCGTAATGAAGGGCAATGCGCTCCATTGTTTCCTGCACGCGGTGAATCTCTGCGCCGCTCTCCAGGAGTATTCTTCCTGCCCGGGTTGCCAGGTCAAATGCCTGATCCTGGGTGATTTCTCTCTGCTTATCTTCCTGCATCCTGTCAGAAATCCGTGTCAAGTGTATAAGGAACGCCGGCTGCGGTCATTCCCGCTCCGGTCACGTTGAAGTGGACGGTGTTGGAGTTGCCGTAGAATTCAACCTTTGCATGGCCGTCTGCATCGGTAATCACGTTAGGATTCCAGTACAGGGTACGGCGGTAGTCCACGTCACCCGGAATAGGGCCGTTAGGGTATGTAGGCGAATAGAACTGGTACGGTGACGAATAGCCGGCCACATTGGTAAGTCTCTTGTCAATGTTCAGCAGCTCAGAACGGTAGCTGATTTCATAATCCTCCTTTATGAGCACGTCAACCAGCAGCACGTTCTTGTACATGCTGGTGTCAAGTCCGTTGTCATAGTTGTCATAGATGGTCGATGCGGTGTGCTGCATGTACTCCGTGTAGAGCGGTGACAGGCTTATGGCATTCAGCTTTGTCATGACCTTGTCAAAAACAAGGACGCTCTTGATGTCTTTGGTGTCTATGTTTTGTGGGAATTCATACACACCCTGGTTCAGGAACCTCTTGGAGTTGTGTACATACCAGAAAACCTGATGTCCGTCTATGAAGAATGTTGAATCATCCGGGTCAAAGATTGCCTGATAGCCTTTGTCAATGAGGAAGCCTGTCAGGTCTGTGGTGAATTCTGCCTTGTCAAGCTGCACCTCTACGTCTGCAGGTACGTCGTATGCCTTGAAACGGTAGTAGTCAATGTATTTGCGCTTGCCCTCAATCTCAACTTCGTCAAGGACATAGCCCTTGTCCTGGTCAATGATTACAGGGAAGTCATCTTCGTCTTCCTTCTGTGTGGATTTTCCTTTCGTGGACTTGCTGCTGTTCAGACCTGTCAGGATGGTCTCCTGCGGCAGGATGGCGCGTGCGGCAGGCAGCATGGAGCGCTCAAACTTGATTCTGGCATTGGTGCCTATCAGACGGTCCTTCTCTGTCTCGACGCTGATGGTCAGCTTGCCCAGGTCGTAGAAGTCAGACAGGTCAAAGCCAAAGTAGCCGTTCTGGTCTGTCACGCACTCAAAGCGTTCGGTCTGGCTCTTGTCTGTAGGGACAAAAGCCGCCAGCACCTTGACGCCCGGGAGCGGCTGCTTGCCCGAGTGGTTGAGTGCCCAGCCGTTCACGGTGATGCCCGGTTCAGTGCGGTGAATCTCCTCAAACGGCTTCACGCCGGCCATGGTCTGCCAGTCGTAGCGCTCCCATCCCTGTACCATGGTCAGTAGGTCAAGGGCTGCGTTGTGCTCCTCATCGTCGGCCTCAAAATAGTATTCCGGTTTCTCAATCAGGCCCCTGAGGACTGACGAGAGCAGCATGCTGGTGCGCAGGTCATCGGTATTTGGGGTGCCCTGCGAGCGCGTGTCGCGTACAGACAGGCAGAAGCGGTCACGGAACGGATTGCCCTTGGCATCGGTCAGCGTGAAAGAGAGCTCAGCGCGGCCAAACGGCTGCAGTCTGTCAACGTCTGACGTTACGGTCAGCTGCGGCAGGGCCGAAGCCTTGCGGTGGTAGAAGGAGCGACTGCAGAGTATGGCGCCCTCTGTGTCGAATACCGTGACACGGCAGACGCCTTCCGGGAAGTCTTTCGTTGAAATTGTCGTGGCTGAAGGCTCTTCTGTGAGCGTTATCGTCTCAAAGTGGGTGACGGCGCCACGGCAGGCTGCTGTTATGCCCACGGTCTTGCCGGCAAGTGACTGCGTGGCTCCGAGCCTCAGCTCTATGGACTTCTCTTTCTGGCTCAGGTTCATGGTGCATCCCTCAGATTCTGCTTCAGGCAGGTTGAAGGAGTACTCCTTGCCGTCCTTTGTGACAGTTACCTTGCCCTTCTTCTCTGTCGGGGTCATGATGAAGCTGCCCATTCCGTTGTGGACGACAGGATACCGGGCATCGGCATAGCTGAGTGTGGCATCGGTACCAAGTCCGTCTTCACCGCTGATGCGGAATGCCACCCTGTTTGGCTTGCCCATGATCAGGTGACCGCCTTCAGGGTAGAATTCTGCGTTGATTGCAGAGAGCTTGATCTCCTTTGGACGAACCTGTTCAATGTGGGTCTCATGCATCTTTATCACGGGACTTTCTGTATAGTACGCACCCTCTTCTGACGGCTGCTCGAATACCGGCAGCACGCGTGAGAAGATGGCCTCTTCCGTATGGTTCAGCATGGCAGCGGTGTATGCGCGCACCTCATAGAAGCCGCTGGGGTAGCCCAGAACGCCGCGCAGGTCACGTGCCTGTCCGGTAGAGCCGTCAAGCAGTGGGAATGAACCGTCTGCCTGTCCTGCCACGATTGGCAGTTTCTGGGTCTTCAGGACCGTTCCGCCCGGCGCAATCAGGTCAACGTACAGGACCTTGCTCTCAGCCCTTTGCAGGGTCGATGCAGACACCACGTATGCCTTGAACCAGATGGTCTCTCCGGTATAGTATGACGTGTTGTCAAACTGGATGAATACCTTTTCCTGCGGGAAGATATGGTCAAACTGGGCTACTTCTGTTGCCAGTTTCCTGAGCTGTTCCTTAGGGGATCCCTGGGCCGATGCCAGTCCGGACAGAGTCAGCAGGGCTCCTATGAGTATGGTTCCTGATGCTTTCATGATTCTGATGTTGTGTGATATAAGATAAGTCCCTCCATAGGGCTCTTCATGATTTTTCCAAGTGACAGTCCCAGCGACTCTGCTGCCTCAGACAGCTCTTCACGGAATGTGTATGCCAGTGATCCTACAAAGTTCACAGGCAGCCATGGCTTGTGGTAGTTCATGACATTCCTGCGCAGGAACTGGGCAAAGCATGTGGTCAGCAGGTGGTGTACCTCAGGGACACTGCGCTTCTCTCCAAGGAATGGGGTGAAGTCTGCCATGTACCGGTTGGCCATTGGCTTGCGGTAAACGTTCTCAAGGATGGTGTCCATGGTCAGGTTGTATCGCTCCATGAATTCCCTGGCAACGGCTTCAGGCAGCTGGCGTTTCAGACAGTCTGCCAGCAGACGCTTGCCCAGGTCTGAGCTACTGCCCTCGTCGCCCAGGATGTATCCCAGTGACGGAACGTTGTCTGCAATGAACCTGCCGTCATACAGGCATGAGTTTGACCCTGTTCCAAGAACGCAGGCCACACCTTCAGAGTGTCCGCAGAGAGCACGTGCCGCTCCCAGCATATCACTCTCAACGCAGATGTCTGCATTGGGAAAGTACTGGTTGAGCAGCTCTTTCATCTCCTGGCAGACCTGGTTCGTGGCACAGCCCGCCCCGTAGTAGTAAAGCTCGCTTACACTGCTGTTGTCAATGCTCTCAGTCTCTGGTAGCAGCTCACTCTGCAGGATTCTGTCAATATCCCTTTTCTGCAGGTGGAACGGATTTATTCCCTGTGTCTTGACTGAATGTAGGACCTCCTGGCCATTCAGAAATGTCCAGTCTGTCTTGGTGGAGCCGCTGTCAACGATGAGTATCATATATGTAGTTATTCCTTTTTTCCAAAATTTTTGTCATACTTCAGGAATGCTGTCACCAGGAAGGTGGCTGCGCAGCAAGCAACAACCCACATGAAGAAAGTCCTGTATCCCATCAGGGTCTGCAGCTTTCCTGAAATCATTCCAGGCAGCATCATTCCCAGGGCCATTATTCCCGTGCTGATTGCGTAGTGTGATGTCTTGTGCTCACCCCTTGCAAAGTAGATAAGGAACAGGGTGTATCCGGTGAATCCGAATCCGTATCCCATCTGCTCAATGAAGATGAGCGGGCTTACTACCCACATGTTTCCTGTGGGGAACCAGCTGAGCCAGACATAGACAAGGTCCGGTACAGAGATTGCCAGCACCATTGGCCACATCCAGTAGCCCAGTCCCTTTCTTGAGACCACGGCACCTGCAATGATTCCGCCAAGTAGCAGGCCTATTACACCGATTGTTCCCTGTGCCAGGCCAATCTGGTCTGCTGTCAGCCCCAGTCCTCCGTTGGCTGTGCTGTCAATCAGGAACAGAGGGCAGATTTTTGTAAGCTGTGCCTCTGCCAGTCTGAAAAACAGAATGAAACAGACTGATGATATGATGTGTGGTTTCCTGAAGTAGCTGATGAATGTAGTGATGAAGTCTTTCAGTATGCTCTTTGCCTTCAGTTCTGAGTTGCAGCCCTTTTCCGGATGTGGAAGGGCCCTGAAGTGCCATACGGCCAGCAGTGCCATGGTGATGCCCGCAATCAGGTAGCAGATGCTCCATGCCCTGACGGGACTTCCGGTCTTTCTGGTTATGAGTCCGGCCACGATCAGCAGTCCTCCCTGTCCTGCAATCGATGCAATCCTGTATGCAGTGTTCCTGACCCCGGCAAAGAATGCCTGTGCACTGTCGTCAAGACCAAGCATGTAGAATCCGTCAATTGAGACGTCATGCGTGGCAGAGCTGAAAGCCAGAAGCCAGAAGATTGCCAGAGTCCAGCGGAAGGCATCGGACGCGGGTACCAGAAGGCCGATGCCGGCAAATCCGGCGCCTATGAGGATCTGGGTCACCATGACCCACCAGCGTTTTGTGCGTATCAGGTCAATGAATGGACTCCAGAGGGGCTTGATTACCCACGGCAGATAGAACCAGCCAGTGTAGAGCGCAACGTCTTCATTGCTGATGCCAAGCTGCTTGAACATGAGCACAGACACGGTTACGATGAGCGCGTAGGGGAGTCCTTCTGCAAAATAGAGCGACGGAACCCATCTCCACGCGCGCGACGTGCTGTCCATTCTTTTAACTTCTTCTTCCATATTTGTGCAAAGTTATTGAAAAAACTAATTTTGCCGCAAGAAACAAGAAGATGATTGCAGGCTATGAATGAAAAGTTGAAGGAGCTGATGAAATCACTTACCGGTTGTGACGTCTGTCAGATGACAAGACTCACCCCAGCCGGTTCCAACAGAGTATATTACCGCATTGCTGTCCCGGAGCGTACGGTCATAGGCGTGGCAGGGACGTCCGTGCCTGAGAACAGGGCATTCTTCTCAGTCTGCCGTGGCCTCAAGGCTGCAGGGCTTCCCGTTCCGCAGCTGCTCATGGTGTCCGATGACGAGACCTGCTATCTGCAGGAAGACCTGGGTGACACAAGCCTGTTCTCAGTACTTGAAAAGACCCGTACTGACAGCGGATTTGAACCGGAGACCGTTGAACTTCTTGAACGCGTGATGCGTCTTCTGCCTGATGTGCAGTTTGCCGGAGCCGGAAAGATTGATTTCAGCCAGTGCTGGCCGTCAGAGTCGTTTGACCGTCGTGGAATAATGTGGGACCTTAACTATTTCAAGTACTGTTTCCTGAAAGCGACAGACCTTGATTTCAACGAGTCCCTGCTTGAAGACGACTTTGAAAGGATGGCAGACCATCTTCTGGGAAACAGCGGTGAAGAGGGCGGATATGACACCTTCCTGTACCGCGATTTTCAGTCCCGTAACATCATGGTCAGGGACGGCAATCCTTACCTGATTGATTTCCAGGGCGGAAGACGTGGGCCGGTCTTCTATGACGTGGCATCGTTCCTGTGGCAGGCCAGGGCGGGTTATCCTGCCCAGCTGCGTGAACACCTGGTTAAAGTTTACCATGAATCGCTGGTCTGGTATATTGATTCAGATTACGCTCAGTTCCGCCGTGAACTGTCGCATTTTGTCCTGTTCCGCACCCTTCAGGTCTTGGGTGCCTATGGCTTCCGTGGTTACTTTGAGCACAAGGCCCATTTCCTGCAGAGCATTCCTGCCGCAATTGCAAATGTCCGTGAACTTGTGGCAGAGGGATTCCCGGAGTATCCGTATCTGATGCAGGTTCTTGACCGGATGTCACACCTGACACGCTTCAAGTCCGTAGAGGAGAAGCCCGACGGGCGCCTTACGGTCAGGGTCTCAAGCTTCTCTTACCGCAAGGGCATTCCTGATGACCTGTCTGGAAATGGCGGCGGCTTTGTCTTTGACTGCCGTTCAATGCATAATCCTGGCCTGTATGCTGAGTACAAGCAGATAACGGGACTTGACAAGCCGGTCATTGACTTTCTTGAAGAGCGGGGCGAGATACAGATATTTCTTGGCAATGTCTATGGACTGGTGATGCCTGCGGTTGACAAATATCTGGATCGTGGGTTTACAAGCCTGATGGTAAGTTTTGGCTGTACCGGAGGGCAGCACAGGTCTGCATACTCTGCGCAGCACACTGCATACAAGTTGAAGGAGATATACGGCGACAGGATACGTGTGGTTCTGGAGCATCGTGAATTGAAAAGGAGAGAGGTGTTATGAACGCGCTGATTCTGGCTGCCGGTCTGGGAACCAGGCTGGGACAGTTTACTGAGGATAGGCCTAAGGCACTGGTTGAGGTGGCAGGAAAGACCATGCTTGAGCATCAGCTGATGCATCTGCACATGGCCGGAGTGGAACACTTTGTGGTGAACGTGCATCACTTTGCAGACAAGGTCATTGAATTCCTTGATGAGAAGGGGAATTTTGGGCTTGACATAAGGATTTCCGATGAACGTGACATGCTGCTGGATACCGGTGGCGGAATACGCCGCGCCATGCATCTGTTCGGGAATGACCGACCGGTTCTGGTGCATAACGTGGATATCTTCAGCGGTGCAGACCTGGAAGGATTGTACTCAAGGCATCTTGATAGTGGGGCGGCAATCACGCTGCTTACTGCAAGCCGCCAGACATCGCGCTATCTGTGGTTTGACTCCAGCAGCCGTCTGCGTGGCTGGAACAATACAAAGACCGGACAGGTTCGCTCTCCGTTTGCTGACTTTGATATGCAGAAGTGTTCCCCCATGGCATTCCAGGGTATTCATGTCCTCTCTTCTGAAGCGCTTGCAGAACTGGACAAGGTGGAAAAGACTGCATTCTCAATAACTGATTTCTACGTGGACAATGCCGCACGCCTTGACATAAGGACAGAAAAGATGCCGGCAACAGTCCAGTGGATTGATGCCGGCAAGCCCGATGCCCTGCTTCCTGCAGCAGGGATTGTCTCAGCCTGTTATCAATAGAAACGTCCTATGACGGTTCCTGGGTAGTAGTGGGCCAGGATCTCGCGGTATGAGTAGCCGTTGCTGCCCATGACTGCTGCGCCTATCTGGCAGAGTCCTACTCCGTGTCCCCAGCCGGCACCGGTCAGCGTGAAGCGTCCGTCTGCATGCGTGGCGGTGAAGGCGCTGCTGAACAGGTGTGACTCAGAAAGCACACGCCTTATCTCAAGCTCCTTTCCAAGGACGGCCTTTCCTGCCGTTCCGGCAACAAGCAGCTGATAGATTCTTCCTGAAGGGCCGCGTTTTAGCGGTTTCAGATCCGTAATCTGTCCTATGTCAAGTCCGCTCTTCTGACGGAATATGCGGCTAATCTCTTCTTCTGAATATTCCACTTTCCACCGATAGAAATCAGGGGTCTCCTGGTCATAGTCATTCAGCACCTGTGCCAGGATCTCCTTTGACGGACGGCTGCAGTATGCCTGTGGCGTTGAGTTGATCCAGCGTGTAGCCTCATCTTCATCTGTCAGGTCAGGCATGTCTGCTCCCGGACCTCCGTCCTTTACTGCGGTCAGGTAAGGCAAGTGCGTGTCCTGCCAGCAGGTCTCAAACTGCTCGGAGATGCCTCCGCAGCACTTGCTGAAACGGGCATCGCACAGGTGCCCGTTATAGACCACGGTCTCTGCAAAGGTCTCCCTGACAGCCTGAGCTGCATTCGGATTCTCTATCCTGCCTATTCCCTGATATCGCTGGCAGTGGTCGTCTGCGCAGACATCAAACAGGCGGTGCTGGTCATGGTCATACCATTTTACATAATTGTAAGGGTCGGTTTCAACGGGGTTTTCCGCAGAGGAACCGGCTGATCTGTCACGGTTCCTTGCAGCACTGATCTGGGCCATGACCCAACTTCTTGATATCACGGCATGGGCTTTCAGGAACTCCTTGGGGGCGGTAGAACTCATTTCTGAGGTGATTACGCTTGTCAGGTAATCCTCTACCGGCAGGCGGTTTACTATCCAGATTCTGTCTTTTCCCGGAATGAGCTGGACCTGTCCAAGGAAGGTCTGCTCCTCTTTGCGCTCCCAGTGGAAATCTATGCCGATTGTTACATTGTAGATAGTGAAGGTTGCACTCCTGTCTGCAGGGTAGAGTATCACCTTGTCATAAAGATTGCCGTTGAAAAGGACCTTTCCGTCCTTGAAGAATGCCTCCTGCTCGCCGTCGGTCTCACCGTCTGGGCCGTTGTAGGTGCTGTTCAGGCGGAAGCGTATTCCGGTGCCGCTCAGGATTCCTACTGATATCTGGGGCTGCTGTGGAGTGACCTCCTTGAATATTGATATGAGGTCTCTTTCCGTAAGCTGCTCGTAGTCTTCCTGGCGTGGGGTTATGACCAGGCCGCACATGTCAATGGCTCCCGGGCTGACCAAGCGCTTTGTGTCGTCATCTGCGTAGTAGCAGTCCGGGCGGTGCCTGCCTCGTGGAATCATTATTGTTACCACCTTTCCGCCTATGTTCACGCAGATTACGTTGAGTCTTGGCTCCTCTTCTCCGTCAAGAACCGTCATGCCGGAAAGTACCTTCTGGAACTTCTCCTGGTCTGTGTCGTTGATTACGGTGACAGGGAATCCGAAAGGCTTTATTACCGATACATCGTCATTGTCAGACATAGGGTTTGACTTCAGTTTGTCAATGAGCGGGATGCCGTCACATGTTCCAATCTGCATGTGCAGGTGGTCCGGGGCCGATGCCCCGCTGCGTGGACCGTTGTAGAAGATCATGTATCTTGAAGGCAGTATTGCTGCAATCTCAATCATCTTTCTCCAGCAGTCCTCAAGTCTCTGCGGACGGTGGGTGTGGCTGGTCACGGTATAGTGCTCCCTGAGGATTGGGAATGGGTTGACCAGCATGTCAAATCCGTCTCCAAGATCCATGGTGATCTGTTCTGCCGGCCGGTTGTCACGGCACAGGAAGCACGGACGGCTGGCTATTGTCTCCTTGTCAATGCGTGCGCCCGTGGAGACTATCCTTGACGGATTGTACTGGAGTGAAAGGCCTGACGATGCAATCTGTCTGGTCTGTATGTCCTGAAGCTTGTCATACCGCTCTCTTGCTTCCGGCCATACCTCAAGCTGCCTTTTCAGGTAGTAGTCAAGGTTGGCAAGCAGTTCTGTCGTCTGACGCTCCTTCTGTTCCTCAATGTTTATGTTCTCTTCCATTTCAGTTTCTGTTCCTTCTGATTCTCTCTTCAAGTTCCCTGGTTCTGAGACCATCCTTGTAGAGGTTGTTTGCGTTTACCTTCTCTGGGCTCAGGGCAGCATCGCTGTTCCCCTCCCAGCGGCGGCACAGGTATAGCTCGTCAAAGATGCGTCCCAGACGGTACCTGCCGCAGATACTGATGCCCACGGCGTAATCCTCACCATAGCTTACGTTTGGGAATCCTGTCTCTCTGATTATATTGGTCAGGAAAGCACGTGGGGCTCCCAGACCGTTGATGCGCAGGGCATTGTTCGGGCCGTTCTCATCGGTCCATTCCCTGTGGTCTATGATGCCCGGTGGCAGTGTCTCAAGCCTGAAGTTGCACATGCGGTAGCTACCTATCACCATGGCGCACTTCTCTGCCTGGAACTTGCTGATAATCTTTTCTATGGTGTCCGGCCCACTGTACAGGTCGTCGCTATCAAGTTGTATGGCGTAGCGGCCGCATCGGCTGTCGTTGACAGCAAGGTTCCAGCATCCGCCTATGCCAAGGTCAGTCTGCTCAGGAATGATGTGCACCACGCGGCTGTCCTCTGTAGCAAGCCTCTGCAGGATGGCCGATGTCCCGTCGGTGGAGTGGTTGTCAACGACTATCACGTTGTAGGTATGGCTGTCATTCTGTGCAAGTGCCGAACGTACGGCGTCCTCAATGGTGCGCTCCCTGTTCCTGACAGGAATTATGACCGATGCCTGGACAGGGAACTCTCCTGCCTGCTGGTCTGCTTCAATGCAACTGCCGGGAGCCAGGTATCCGCCTATGCGCTTCAGGTGTTCGGTGCAGGCCGCCTCCATCTCAATCTGCACATTGCGGTTGCGCGGGTTCACGTAGTCAAACTGCTTCTCACCGGACTTGCGGGTGTCAGTCTCTTCTACCTCATAGAGAGACTCCGTAATGTGATGCAGCTGGAATTTTTCTGACAGGATCAGTCGCAGCTGATAGAAGCCGGCATTGTCAAGGCATTGTATGTCTCTGCTCTGCTCCAGATAATGTCTGACCGCTTCATTGCTCAGCAGGATAAGGGCGCCGAAATCAAAGTCGTCCCTCAGGCTGCCGGCCTGGTAGTCAATGACAGGAGCTGAAACAGCGTTTCCATCAATGATTTTTGTGTAGTCTGAGTAAACGAATGCTGCGTCTGACTGCTGTGCATAGGCAATCATGGCCTGTGCGGCACTGTCTTCATTCTCTATTGCGTGGCTTCCAATGTCAACCAGCAGGTACTGGCTGTCGGCCAGAGCCTGAAGCTGTTCCCTTACAAGAAGGGTGGATGCTCCGTACTGCGGTATTCTGGTTTTTGAGTATTCCATATCTCGGGGTGAGTAATGTTCTACAAAAATAGGTATAAAAATGGATAATTTCTTATCTTTGCGCTTTATAAATAAGGTAAATGGAAGAACAGAAGATATCACTTGCAGGAAAGACCCAGAAGCAGCTCAAGGAGATTGTTTCCCAGTTGGGTATGCCTGGATTCACGGCAAACCAGATAGCTGACTGGCTTTATGTCAAGCAGGTCAGGACGATTGATGAAATGACCAACATATCTCTGAAACACAGAGCATTGCTGTCAGAAAAATATCAGGTGGGACTGACTCAGCCTGCAGAATGTGCGGCCAGTACCGACGGGACCAGGAAGTATCTTTTCCCGGTTTCTGACGGCCATTTCGTAGAGGCTGTGTTCATTCCTGACAATGACCGCGCCACCCTGTGTATCTCATCGCAGGTGGGATGCAAGATGGGCTGCGTATTCTGCATGACGGGCCGTCAGCGTTACACGGCAAGCCTGAGTGCAAATGAGATCATCAACCAGATACTTTCCCTGCCGGAACGTTCGCTCCTTACCAACGTGGTATTCATGGGAATGGGTGAGCCTCTTGATAATCTTGAGAATGTGCTTGCCGTTCAGGAGATACTCACCTCAAAGTGGGGATTCGGCTGGAGCCCGCATCGCATTACCATCTCGACAGTCGGACTCAGACGTGAGCTCAAGCAGCTGATTGAGGGCTGTGAGTGCCACGTGGCAGTAAGCCTGCACGCACCTACGCCTGAAAAGAGAATCCAGCTGATTCCTGCAGAAAAGGCCTTCTCAATGACAGAGATGCTTGAGGTCCTGAAGCGCTATGATTTCAGCCATCAGAGACGCCTGTCGTTTGAATATACCCTGTTTGCCGGGGTAAATGATTCCATGGACGATGCCAGGCAGCTCATAAAGACACTCGAGGGCCTGGATTGCCGCATCAACCTGATCCGTTTCCATGCAATTCCAGACAGCCCGCTCAGGCCTGTGGGTGAGATTCACATGACAGAGTTCAGGGATTACCTGACCAGACACGGGGTGTTTGCAACCATTAGGGCATCGCGCGGTGAGGATATCTGGGCAGCATGTGGAATGCTCAGTACTGCTAGACAAAATGAAAAAAACAAAGATAATGAAGACTAGGATTATTGTTTGCTGCATGGCTTTGCTGGCGCTGGTGTGCAGTTGTGGAAAGAAAGACAGTAAGGGTGGTAGCCTGATAACACCTGCATCGACCGGACAGCCTTATGAGGTTCTTGTCGTTGCTGACAAGGAGTATATGGCCGGAAAGGCATCGCAGGCAATCTATGACGTGCTTGATGACGACGTTCCCGGACTTCCGCAGTCTGAAAGCGCCTTCAAGATATCACGTGTGGCTGCAGACAATTTCTATCGTCAGCTCCGTTTCTGCCGCAATATCATCATGGTCAAGATAGACAAGTCCATGTTTACCCAGCCAAAGATCAAGTTCTCACGTGACGTATATTCACAGCCTCAGATGATTATGTCAATCCAGGCTCCTGATGAAGAGAGCTTTGCAAAGTTCGTTACAGAGAACAGTCAGCAGATTGTTGACTTCTTTACCCGTGCAGAGATGAACCGTGAGATTGACATGCTCAAGAAAAAGCACAATCTGGTGGTCCAGGAGAAGGTGAAGAACATGTTTGACTGCGATGTCTGGATTCCACAGGAACTGAACAAGACCAAGACCGGCAAGGATTTCTACTGGGCAGCAACCAACAAGGGTGAGCGTGACATGAACTTTGTCATCTACTCATTCCCATACCGTGACCTGAATACATTTACCGCAGAATATTTCTTCAACAAGCGTGACTCTGTCATGAAGGCCAACATTCCGGGTCCAAAAGAGAACCAGTACATGTCAACTGCGCGTCCATACGTGACAGTGTCAGACGTTGAGGTCAAGGGCGGCTATGCACAGCTGGCTCGCGGTCTGTGGGAGATGGAGAACTATGACATGGGCGGTCCTTTTGTGTCTCTTTCAAGAGTTGATGAGATTAACCAGAAGGTGGTTGTGGTTGAAGCATTCATCTATGCTCCAGGTGACAAGAAACGCAATCTGATGCGCCGTATGGAGGCTGCTCTATACACTCTGCAGCTGCCGCAGGATACAGAAGACAACAAGTTCCGCTTCTCTCTTGAGGAAGTGACAGTACAACCAGAATAATTACATGATATGGCATACAAGATAAAGGTAGGCATCACTCAGGGTGATGTAAATGGAATAGGATATGAGGTGATTCTAAAGACTTTTGCTGATCCGGCAATGCTTGAACTGTGTACACCTATTATATACGGTTCACCTAAGGTGGCCACATATCACAGGAAGGCAATTGACTCACAGACCAACTTCTCACTGATTGAATCTGCAGCAAATGCTCAGCAGGACCGTCTGAATCTGGTCAACTGCAATGCCGATGAGGTGAAGGTAGAGTTCGGTGTATGCAGTGCTGAGAGCGGCCAGGCTGCTTTTGAGGCTCTGCAGAAGGCTGTTGAGGAGTATCGTGCCGGCCTGATTGATGTGCTGGTGACTGCTCCTATCAACAAGAAGGCAATCCAGTCCGATGCCTTCCACTTTCCGGGTCACACCGAGTATATTGAATCTGAGCTGGGAAATGGCCAGAAGGCACTGATGATTCTCATGAACGAGTCACTCAGGGTAGCACTTGTTACCGTTCATGAACCTATCAGCCGTGTTTCAAGACTTCTGACCAAGGAGCTGATTGAAGAGAAAATCACAATCCTGAACGATTCTCTGAAGAGAGATTTCCGCATAGAGATTCCACGTATTGCAGTGCTGGCCCTGAATCCACACGCAAGTGACAACGGACTGATTGGCAATGAAGAGGAGACTGTCATAACTCCTGCAATCCAGGAGATGGCAGAGCGTGGCGTGAAGTGCTTTGGCCCATTCTCATCTGACGGCTTCTTTGGTTCTTCTGACTACAAGAAGTTCGATGCCGTCCTGGCCATGTATCATGATCAGGGTCTGATACCTCTTAAGACAATTGCCATGGACGAGGGCGTGAACTACACTGCCGGTCTGCCGGTCATCCGTACGTCACCAGACCACGGAACCGCGTATGACATAGCAGGAAAGGGCATCGCCTCTGAGGAGTCATTCCGTCAGGCAATCTACACTGCGATTGACATATACCGTTGCCGCAGGAATGAGGAGTACATACATCGCAATCCTCTGCGCAAGCTCTTCTACGACCGCCGTGATGACAGTGACAAGCTGAAGCTTGACTCTGCAGAGTAATCCGCTCATGCGCTTTGGAATAATTGCAGCAGGGCAGGGAAGCCGTCTTGAACAAGAGGGTTGCCAGTGTCCGAAACCGCTGGTCAGACTGGCCGGTGTCCCACTGCTGCAGCGTCTCATTGAGCAGTTCCTGCAGTGTGACGCAGAACGGATTGCCGTGATAATAAATACGCATCAGCCCCAGACTGAAAGGTTGCTGGATTCTCTTGCAAGGGTGTATCCGATAGACGTTGTCATGAAGGATACCCCAAGTTCCATGCATAGCTTCCACGCCCTGTCGCCGTATCTTGTCTCGGGTGAGCCGAATGCCGGTGCCAATGACCGTTTCTGTGTCACCACGGTTGACACGGTGTTCAACCCAGTGGCCTTTGCCGGTTATGTAGAGGCGTTCCGCAGGTCACGGACTGACGGCGTGATGGGCGTCACCACATACGTTGATGATGAGAAGCCGCTGTATGTCAGTGTGGATGATGCAATGAGGATTACCGGTTTCCATGATGTGCAGGGAACTGCCGGGTCTGGCTCCGGTCAGGCGTTCCGTCATGTCTCTGCCGGGATATATGGTCTGACAGGACGGGCTCTGCAGACGCTTGAGCGGTGCATCGGCTCAGGGCAGTCACGCATGCGTGCCTTTCAGCGCCAGCTGGTTGCTGACGGTCTTTGTCTGCAGGCCTATGATATGGGCAAGGTGATTGATATTGACCATGTCAATGACATTGCCAAGGCGGAATCACTTTTACAGATTACAAATGAATGACATAATGAAGACAATGAAAATGCTTGTTCTGGCATCGGTGTTCATGCTGGCATCGTGCCTGCCACAGTCACCGGACCAGTTGCCACGCGGCAAGGCCAGTGAGGAACTCACAAACGCAGTCGATGCCTTCTATGAGGCTACCGTGAACGAACCGCAGGGAAATGCGCACATAAACCTGCACAGCATTATGATTCTGAAGCACGGCAAGGTGGTTATGGAACGCTGGTACAACGGCCAGACTGCCCAGATGCCGCATACCATGTGGTCTGTCAGCAAGACCTTCACCGCTACGGCAATAGGCATGGCTATCAATGAGGGGCTCATAAAGATCAATGACAAGGTGGTCTCATACTTCCCGGACAAACTGCCCGAAGAGGTTTCTGACTATCTGGCAAATATGACTGTAAGGGATCTTCTGACAATGACCTGCGGACATGACATTGCCCTTGATTTCAATACACTGGAATCTGATGACTGGGTACGCTCGTTTCTAGAGGTTCCTGTGACGCATGAACCAGGCTCGTACTTTGTATATAACTCTGTTGGAACATACATGCTCTCTGCAATCATCACTGAGGTAACAGGCCAGAGCCTGAATGACTGGCTGGAGCCGCGTCTGTGGAAGCCGCTGGGCATAAAGAAGCCGGAATGGGATGACGTGAACGGCATAAACTGTGGCGGCTGGGGCCTGCATCTGAGGACAGAAGATATGGCCCGCTTCGGACAGTGCCTTCTGCAGAACGGCCGATGGAACGGAGAGCAGGTCATTCCTAAGGAGTGGGTGCTTGAGATGACCACCTACAAGGTTCCGTCAGGTCCTGCCGGTACCCGCCTTGAGGATATGCCACGTCTGGGCATCACTGCTGAAAATAACCAGTGGGCAAAGGGCTACTGCTACCAGATGTGGATATGCAGTGACGGCGGTTTCCGCGCTGACGGTGCCAACGGTCAGTACATCATGGTATTCCCTGATAAGGATGTGGTTCTGGTGCTGACAACAGATTCCAATCAGTATCAGCCGTACATGGATATAATCTGGAAGTATCTGATTTCTGCACTCTGACAGAGACATCATGCTCTATCTTGGAATAAGTCGCCATGCCAGTTTCTCTGAAGGCCGTGTCACAGACGATGCGGCCATCTTCAGTGCTGTCTGTGCGCTGATACAGGATGCCGGCTATGATGTGGTTCAGATTCCGGAATCCGTGCTTGTGACAGACGGACTTCCTGCCGACCTGACAATAGACGGCATATTCCACATGGCGCGTTCAGAGCAGGCACTTACTCTTATTGAAGCCTACAGTCAGCAGGGCATTCCCGTGTTCAATGCCCCCAAGGCGGTCAGGAACTGCCTGCGTGCGGGACTGTACGGTCTGTTGACTGAGGCGGGAATCCCTATGCCTCAGAGCCTGGTTACTGAAACCGGAACTGTCACGGGGTGGAACACCTTTCCCTGCTGGGTAAAGGGGCAGGGCGTGCGCTATGTGCAGAATGGACCGGAACTTGAGCAGAGCATAAATGCGGAATGTCAGTATGCCGGGAACGGAGCCCAGGTCCTGCTGCAGAGCCATGTGCCGGGCATAATAGTCAAGTTCTATGGCGTGGCAGATACCTTTTTCAGCTGCCGGCAGGTTACGGATGCCGCTCAGGGCCGCTTTGGGCAGGAACAGCACAATGACCTGACGCCGACATCGTTCAGCCGTGATGCACTGAGAGGCATCGCCCTGAAGGCGGCAGAGTGCGCTGGACTGACAATCTATGGGGGCGATGCCATTGTCACCCCGCAGGGTCAGATTCTTGTGATTGACCTGAATGACTGGCCATCATTCCGCAGCTGCAGGGAAGAGGCGGCCATGGCGATTTCTGAACTGATTATGAAACAGTGAAATTGAAACAGTATATGGGAAGAAAGGAGAGGCGTGCCGCAATTGAGGCAATATATAAGTCTAAGGATACTGAGGAGTGGTTTGACAAGGTCTTTACACGCCCGGTGGGATATGTGCTGACACTGTTCTGCAACAGGCTGAACATACATCCTAATGTGGTAACAATTATTTCAATCATTCTTGGAATAGGGGCTGGCGTCTGTTTCTATTTTCCGTCATTGGGATGGACGCTTGCCGGCATCGCCCTGCTGGTCAGCGCAAACATCCTGGACAGCGTTGACGGGCAGCTGGCCCGCATGACCGGCAAGAAGTCATTGCTGGGACGCGTGCTTGACGGCTTTGCGGGCGACGTCTGGTTCTTCTGCATCTATGCCGCCATCAGTCTGAGACTGTTCAACAAACCCATGCCGTTCGGTATTGACCGCAACTGGGGCATCTGGATTTTTGTGCTGGCCATGGTGCTGTCTCTTTTCAGCCACATGTTCCAGGCAAATCTGGCAGACTATGTCCGCAACATCTACACAAAGTTCCGTACCGGTTCTTCTGAACTCTCAGATACCAGGGCTCTGAGGCAGGAGCAGCGTGAAACCCCTTCAAGAGAGTGGTTCCGCAAGATATGGCAGTTCTTCTACATTGGCTACGTGTCACGTCAGGAACTGTGTACGCCAGACTTCCAGAAGATGCGTGACAGGCTTATCCCTGATGGTCCGGCAGCAGGCATGAAGCCTTCTGCAGAGTTTGCTCAGGAGTTCTGTGACAGAACCTGTCATCTGATAAAGTGGGCAAACATATCAACGTTCAACACGCGTGCAATAGTGCTTTACATAATCATGCTTACCGGTCAGCCATGGCTGTATCTGGTCTTTGAAGTCACTGTCATGAACATTCTCCTGGCCTACATGGTATCACAGTTGGAGTCCGTATGCAGGGATATGACCGCAAAATATCTGTAAGGAATGGACAGACGCTGGCGGAACTTCTTCTTTATTTTCGGCATTGCGGCAACGCTGCTCATGCTGCTGACGTTTGATTCCAGCTGGGATCAGGTGTATAGGATGCTGTCCAAGGCCGGATTGTGGTTCCCGCTGATACTGCTGCTGTGGCTGGTGATTTATGTGATGAACGCATCGGCATGGCAGCTTATACTGCGCACGCCCGGAATCCCAAAAGTCCCATTCCTGAAAGTCCTTAAGGTGACAATAACCGGTTTTGCCCTGAACTACACCACGCCGCTGGGCCTTATGGGCGGTGAGCCTTACCGCATCATGGAGATGGCTCCGCAGGTAGGAACAAGCAAGGCAACATCGTCCGTTCTGCTCTACGTCATGATGCACATTGCATCGCACTTTGCATTCTGGCTGACGTCAGTGTGCTTATATGTGGCAATGCACTTCTGGGGCGTGGAACACTGTGTACTGAACGGCTTTATGAGCTCCCTTCTGTCTGTTCTTACAATAGTCTTTGTATTGGCACTGGGACTCTTTGCCCGTGGTTTCAGATTTGGTTTTGTGGTTAAGGTATTCGGAATCCTGGAACGGCTTCCGTTGGTAAGGAAATGGGCCGCGGGCTTTCTTGAAAAGAACAGGAAGACACTGTTGCAGATTGATCAGGAGATAGGCTCCCTACATGGTACAAGCCGCCTGAAGTTCTGGGGCTCATTCGTTCTGGAGTACCTGGCCCGCATGCTTTCATGCGTGGAATACTGGGTGCTGATAGGGCTGCTTATGCCGGAAATTACCTATCTGGACAGCGTGCTGATCATGGCATTCTCATCATTCTTCAGCAACCTGCTCTTCTTCATGCCTATGCAGATAGGCGGACGTGAGGGTGGGCTTGCTATGGCATCGGCAGGTCTTAGCATTCCTGCAGAATTTGGATTATACACCTCATTGGCCAGCCGTGTACGTGAATTTGTATGGGTGGTCATTGGTATTGGCTTAATGAAAATTGGAAATGGAGACAGAAGGACTTCTCTTTGATTTTGGAGGCACCATAGATACTGACGGCCTTCACTGGTATCATGTCTTTGCCCGTGCCTACAGGACTGCCGGAATCATTGACACCGGCATTCCAGAGGCCGATGCCCTTCTGCGCGATGCCTATGTCCATGCAGAACGCCGCCTGGGAAAGGAACACATTATATCTCAGGATTTTACTTTCAGACAGACCCTGCATGCAAAACTTGTGCTGCAGCATGACTATCTTGTTTCCCAAGGACAGAATCCATATTCAATTGACTCCGTACTTGACAGCTGTTACTCTCAGGTGACAGACACTATAGACCGGGTGTCACGTCCTGTCCTTGATGTTTTGTCCATGAAATACCCAATGGTACTGGTTACAAACTTCTATGGCAATATGCCAACGGTCCTACAAGAATTTGGGCTTTCAGGGTATTTCAGAACCATAGTGGAATCTGCCACGGCCGGTGTACGCAAGCCTGATCCAGAGATATTCCGTCATGGCTGTTCGGCACTTGGACTTGAACCACAGACCGTGACCATGATCGGTGACTCTCTTGACAAGGATATTGTTCCTGCTGCAACGGCAGGATGCCGTACTGTCTGGCTCAAAGGGCAGGGCTGGGCCGATGCCTCAACTGAGGCAAAAGACCTATGCACCATTAACTCTTTGACAGAGCTCCTTTCTCCTGCTTGTCTTCCGTAGAGTTTTGCTAGAAGTCCTGGTCCAGCACGTAGGGGGTTCCGCTCGCGGTGATGCCAGCTCCGCTCACGTTGAAGTGGGTGGAGTAGGAGTTGTTGTAGAACTCAACCTCTGCGTAGCCCAGGCTGTCCGTTATGACGTTAGGGTTCCAGTACAGCGTGCGGCGGTAATCCTTTGGCTGTCCCTCAATTGGACCGTCCGGATACTGGGGGGAGTAGAACTGGACAGGACGGGAGTAGCCTGATAGGGTTGTAATCCTTTTCCCAATCCTTTTGAGTTCCTTGCGTGACAGAATCTGAGCATCGTCTTTCATCAATACATCAATCACATAGTAGTTCGTCCATCTGTTTTTCTCCCTAAGAGTGATCTCGTCATTATAAAGGTTTAGAATGGGGTCTGCTAACGTCTGGGTTCTGGTAATGTTGTCTTTCAGAAGCGGAGTCAGTTCAGGAACTTTGGCAATTGATATTGGTTCATTGAAAACCATCAGGCTTTTTACGTTTCTAGTATCAATGGCCCAGGCTGGAGAATAAACGCCACTATACAGACATCTCTCCCTGTTGTGTACGTACCAGAATGCGTGACTTCCATTCAGTCGTGACCTCTCTGCCATCCAGTAGGCAATGTCTGCATCGTTAAACAGACTGTCAGGTACCAGCAGACTTTCACTTCCCTCAAACCACAGGTCGTAGCCTTTTTCAAGCAGGTAATTCTGAATGTCGGTACTCAATTCACCCAAGTCTAGTTCTGCCTCTACATCCTCTTCAACATCAAATGCATGAAACGTATAGTAATCTATGTATTTCCTCTGACTGTTAATGTCCACTTCTGGCAGCATCACAACATCTGGGATCCTGACCTGTGTGTTGCCAAAACCGGCTGCCAGACTGTCAAGTGTATATCTCTTCTCTGAAGGAATATATACTTCTCTGGCTGAGTAGGCTTCAATTGCCGGCTTGATTCCTCTTTCAAGCATGATTCTTGCCTTCGTCTCTTTTCCATGCTTCTTTGTACTTAGGCTTACAATCAAATCTGCTTTTCCCTGATAAGGTATCAGGTCAAGTCCAAAATAACCGTTGTTGCGGGTCATGCCGGCAGCCTGCTGTGTCTGTGCAGAATCCCGTGGAATCAGAGTTGTGTTGACAGTGACTCCATCCAATCCCTTTCTTTTTGATGATGAGAGGACCCACCCGTTAAGATTCAGTCCCTGTTCAATTCTGTGTTTCTCCTTGAATTTCTCAAACCCGTCCATGTCACTCCATTCGTAACGCTCCCATCCGTGAATCTGCATGAGAAGGTCAAGCGCTTCCACTCTTTTGTCATCTGGCGAGAAGAAATAGTAATCAGGATTATTGATGAATCCCTTCAAATCAGACGACATGATAAGGTTGATCAGTAGATTGTCATCGTAGCCAGTTCCGTAGTCTGCATAATCCCTGACACTCAGTGCAAAGCGGTCTCTGATTGGTGTCCCAGTCCGGTCTGTAAGCATGAATCTGAGTTTTATGGGGTCATAAGGAGAATACGTATCTTTGTCCGATGCGACACGCAATGCTGGTGGAACAAAATGGCTGTTGTCATGGAATATGCTTCTTGAGGCCAGAATCTCTCCCTTACGTGAGAACAGCAGAATCCTGCACACGCCAAGTGGCCAGTTCTTCATGCTGACATTCATCAAAGTGTCTGATGAGGACAGGAATTCCTTGAAGTATATCAGTTTACCCCGGCATGTGACAGACACTCCGATGCTTCCTTCTTTCCTATCCTTGGTATGCAGAATCCTAAGTTGAAGATCATTATCAGTCATGATATCTGCTTTAAGCGAGTATCCCGATGCCTCTGCCTTTGGAAGGGTGAAACTGTAATCTTTCTCTCCTGTCCTGAATATGACATGGTTGTCATTCTTTCCAGGAATATACAAGAATGACCCCATTCCGTCATGAACAGTTCTGACACCTTCTGCATCTCCTTTACGGAAAGACAGAACTCCATCAATGTTCTCTCCGCTTTTGTCTGTACATTTGAATGCTATCCTTGTTGGGATTCCATTGATCAGGTGTCCTCCTTCAGGAAAGAACTCTACGTTGACATCTTCTGGAATCTCTGTGTCAGGCCGTCTCTGTTCAATAGGAGAATCCATATAAGTGATAACGGGATCTTCATACTTGCCTTCATATTCTGGAGCCCTGTAAATGGGAATGACACGTGAAAAGCATGCTCTGTCATCAAAGTCAAGCATGTTTTGCGTGTAAGCCCTTATTTCATAGAATCCGCTTGGATATGGCTGAATTCCTCTCAGTTCTCTAGCCTGTTCAGTGGATGAGTCATATAGCCTGAAGTTTCCGTCACATTGCCCGGCAATTATCCTTACCTTCTTTTGCTCAAGAATCACTCCGTTCGGTGATATGAGTTCAACGTACAGCACTCCACTCTGCGTCCTTTTCAGGTTTTCCGAATTGACCACATATCCCTTGAACCAGATGGTTTCTCCCTGAAAGTATGCCGTATTGTCCAGTTGCAGGAATATCTTTTCCTGAGGGAAAGATTGGTAGAAGAAATACATGTTCCAAGAGAATCTCCTCAACTCATCAAGATTCTCCTTCTCAGTTTTTTCCCTGAGAGCAGATGCCGGTACTGACAGCATCAGCAAAAGGTATGTAATCAATCTAACCTTTTTCATATCAATCAGAAGCTATAGTCCATGACGTAGGGGGTGCCGTCTGCGGTCATCCCACAACCGGAAACCTTCAAGTGTTCAGAGTAGGAGTTATTGAAAAAAGAGACCCGGACCCTGCCGTCTGTTCCAGTTATTACATTCGGATTCCAGTAAAGTGTCCTTCTGTAGTCTGTATCTCCGGCAATAGGTCCTTCTGGGTATTGTGGAGAATAGAATTCCGGTGACTTGGAATATCCGCTGACTGTTGTTGCACGCCTGCTCAGGTCTGACAACTCTTCTTGGGTACTCTGGTCCTTCTTGTCTTTAAGAAGAACATCAATGAGAGTAAATGAGAACTGGAACATCCAGGGATGGCCTTCATCCAGTTCGTTCCCTTTGAGAGCTGCCATTCCGTCAATATCCTGCTTTTCTGTTGTGGCTTCCATGAGAAGAGGTGACAGGCTGGTTGCCGAACCAAAAGAAACTGGCTTGTCATAAATGCATATACTGCTTACGTCTTTTGTGTCAATAAGCCATGACGGCGCATAGATTCCGGAATACAGACAACTGTTCTTGTCGTGGACATACCAGAAAATCCTGTTGTTGCCAAGTCTTGATACTTTTGCCATCCACAATACTTTCTGGGCATCGGTCCTGACGGTGTCAGGAATCCAATCGCTGTCATGAGCATAAGGTTCCCATTTTCCTCCGCTATTTTTGATTACCTCGCCTGTCTCATGCCAGAAATCATATCCACTCTCCATTAAATAATCTCTGATGCTGGTAGAGAACTCTCCCCTGTCAAGTGTCAGCTCAACATCCTTATTGACATCCAATGATGTAAAGCGGAAATAATCAATATACTTGCGACTGCCTTCAATGACGACCTCATCAAGCACACTTTCTGGCTGTAGAATGACATTGCTGCCATTATTGACGGTCAATCCGGGCACAATGTCATCCACGTCCATTTCTACAGATGTCCTACTACTGAACTGAATTTCCTCCCTACCGTTTACCCTGGCTTCAGGAACCATTGACCTTTCAAGTCTGAACCTGGCATTTGTCCCAGTAATCCTGTCGTTGTCTGTAATTGTCTCAAGGGTCAGCTTGGCAGAACCTTCAAAATCAGACAGGTCAAATCCAAAGTAGCCATCAGCTCCGGTAACATATTCAAACCGTTCTGTCTTACTCTTGTCTTCTGGAATAAGAGCTGCATAAACATGTGCGTCTTCTTCTGGCTTTTTCCCAGAAGGATTCAGCACCCATCCGTTCAGGGTCAACCCCTTCTCCATACGATGCAGTTCCTGATACGGCTTCATGCCAGCCATTGTCTGCCAGTCATAGCGTTCCCATCCCTGTATCATTGTAAGCAGATTGAGTGCCGATACATGTTCGGCATCGGTGTTTTCAAAATAATAGCCGGGAGACTCAATGAATCCCTTCAGGTCCGATGACAGTAGCAGGAATGTCCTTAAATCATCTTTGTAACTGGTTTCTTCTGCTCTTATATCACGTACTGACAGACAGAACCTGTCCCTGAATGGGTTACCGTTGGCATCGGTCAGCTCAAAGTCAAGATTTATCCGTGAGAAAGGAGCCATACGTCTGTCTGTCATTACGTTCAGAGACGGCACAGACACTCCTGCATGGTTGTACACGGATCTGGAACAGAGTATTGCACCATTGTGGTCAAAAACTGTCAACTGACACACTCCTTCAGGAACATTTCCGGTAGGAATCCTTATGTTCACCCCTTTGCTGCTCAGGGTACATGTTCCAAAATATGTTACAGCACCACGGCAGGTCAGTGTCATTCCCACATCCTTCTGATCAAGGCTTGCAGAACATGTCAGCCTGATGTCCATCTCCTTGCCAGATGTATAATCCGTCAGGCAAAGAGCACATCCTTCCTGTTCGGCAACAGGTAACTCTATTCTCTGCTCCTTACCATTGCACAGGACAGAGACCTCATCCTGTACGTCCGTTGGTACAAAATCAAAATAACCCATACCAGCATGAATGGTCCTGAACTCAGAATTGTTGTAAACCAACGTTGCATCCTTTCCAAATCCGTCGGGTCCTGTGACCTTGAATGCAACTCTGTTCCTGACCCCCATCAGTAGATGCCCTCCTTCTGGATAAAATGTTACACTTGTTTCTTTTCCTGAAGGTTCTATGCGCTTGGCCGTATTCCTGAAATCAGGGGTACGTACTACTGGGGGCTCTGTAATGAATCCACCCTCTGCTGAGGGTTTCTCAAATACAGGAAAGACTCTGGAAAAGGCAGTCTCAGGCCCAAAATTGAGCATATTCATGGTGTATGCACGGACTTCATAGAATCCGCTGGGATAACTGAGGACTCCTCTCATCTCTCTGGCTTGTGCTGTGGAATTGTCTGTCAGCATAAATGCCCCATCTGCTTGCCCTGCAACAATTTTCAGCTTTTGAGTCTGTAGGATATCACCTTTTGCCGATAGCAGTTCTACGTACAATACTCCGCTAGTGGCTCTCTGCAATGTGGATGCCGTCACTACATAAGCCTTGAACCAGATAGTTTCTCCCTGGTAGTATGATGTGTTGTCAAATTGCAGATAAACCTTTTCCTGTGGATTGTTCCTGTTGAAAGCAACGATATTACTGGTAAACATGGCATAGTCAGACAGCATTCTGACAGAAGATTGCTGCTGGCCGTTAATTGGATATGTTCTCAAAAACAACCCAAAGATCAATAGTAAGTTTCGGAAATTATTGAATTTCAGAAACGCCATGGTATTTATCTATCAGTATAAATTGTTTTTTTAATCTAGTATAGGATGTGTCGTTTATTCTCGTAGTACCAACACTAAGTCCTTCCCAAATATCGTATTCATTCGGTACCATATCGTATGGTCCTATCCAAACATACATTCTGAATAATGTGTGGTCACTTCCGGACATGTCTTCTAATCCTGTTCTATATATCAATGGGGCATAAGCAGAAACGCCTGCTGTCCAACCAACCATTTGATGGTCAATCCTTGAATGATGATAATATACAGTATCATTGATGTTGCTATACGAGCCATATACCGCCCAATTTATTCCTGCATACCCAAGAACGGTGGAAACGGAATTGATATAGAAAGTTTCCAAGGTTCCATTAACCAATGATCCATTAGTATTCATACCTTCTGCCGCAGTGAGTAGTCTTGGAGCATCCTCACTTGAGCGCACTTCAGCAG
>JAKSIY010000029.1 GCA_024398535.1 Bacteroidaceae bacterium | reverse complement strand
ACCCGCGACCCTCGGCTTGGGAAGCCAATGCTCTACCAACTGAGCTATTACCGCAATGTCCTTGTCTGTAAAGGAGCCGATAGCGGGACTCGAACCCGCGACCCACGCATTACGAATGCGTTGCTCTACCAACTGAGCCACAAAAGCATTAAATCCAGTGCAAATATAATTTATTGCAACGAGTCCTGCAAGTTAAATTTCAAAAGAGCACCACTATCGGCCGGAACCTGCATGCGGATCTGGCAGTCAGGGTAGAGCTGGGTGTTTATGGACTGCCCAGAGAGCAGGTCCATTGCACTGACTGAATTCATTACTGGAATTGCCAGATAATCAAAGGCGTGTCCCGGTATAGTCACAGCGCAGTTCGATGGCTGGTCTGAGAAGTTTGCTACTGCCAGAATCAACTCGTTCCCATGTTTTCTGAGGTATGTGTACATGCGGTGAGGATTGAAACTGGCCGATGCAGGGTTTACGTACATCAGGTCAAAGAACAGTCCGTCAGAGATTGCCTTTTCTGTTCTGCATACGTTCAGAAGGTTTGAGTAGAACTGCTGCAGCTCTCTTTCCTGGCCGGAAAGCTGGGTATAGCCAATGTTTCCATTGTTGTACCATCTGCGCAGTGTGTCCGGTGACCAGTAGTCAAATATGGTGGTACGGCCGTCGGAGCCGCTGAATCCCTCCTGATCCATGCCACGTTCGCCAAGTTCCTGTCCGGCATACACCATGACAGGGCATGTGTCCATAGTTGCGGATACAATCATTGCCGCACGTCCCTTCTGTCCGTTTCCTGCAAAGAAGTCCGATGCTATGCGCTGCTCGTCATGGTTTTCCATGAAGTGCAGCATTCGGTTTCCGTTCTGTCCAAGTCTCTGCCAACAGCCGCATATGGCCTGTGTGGATTCGCGGTTCTCAGAAATGGCACGCAGAGTATCGTACAGTCCTACCTTATCATATATATAGTCAAAGCCTCCGAAGTCAAGGTAGGTAGAGTATGAGCCCGGATTGTAGATTTCTGCTATGAAAATCAGTCCAGGGTATCTCTTTTTGACTTTGGCAATTGCCCAGTGCCAGAATTCTGCTGGTACCATCTCGGCCATGTCGCATCGGAAACCGTCAACATTTTTTGATGCCCAGAAGAGCAGTATGTCAACCATCTTCTGCCATGTGTCAGGAATTGGGTCAAAGTGTCCTGCGCCGCCTCCCATATAGTCAACGCCGTAGTTGAGCTTGACGGTCTCATACCAGTCACATTGCGATGGATATGCGGTGAATCGGTCATTTCCGGTGGCTTTGGCCGGGAACTCCCTGTAATCCTGCCAGTCTATCTGTCCAGCCAGCTCCTGGCCGGGTAGATAGTAGAAGTTGTTCTTGGGGCTGAATGCTGCCGATGTGTCGTCCGATGCACCAAGGTTGTCAGATTTTTTTGTCATCTGCTGATACTCCCTAGCAACGTGGTTGGGTACAAAGTCCATGATGAACTTCATGCCGTTGCCGTGAACTCTGTCAATCAGGTCCTGGAACTCTTTCTTCCTGCATCTGAGGTTTTCTGCCAGATCAGGGTCAACGTCATAATAGTCACGTATGGCGTATGGGGAACCGGCCTGTCCCTTGACCGTTGAATGGTGGCAGTCAGGGATTCCCTTGTATGATGTCTTTGACGCGTGGGCTATGACACCGGTGAACCAAATATGAGTTGCTCCAAGCTTTTTGATAGCCTGGAGCACTTCTGGTGTATAGCGGTTGAATTTACCGCATCCGTTCTGACCGATGCTGCCGCCCTGAATGTTGGCATCGCAGCTGTTGGTGAACAGACGGGTGAAGATCTGGTAGATTACAATCTTGTCCATCTGGATTATCCTAGGGACTTCTTGATTCTGCTGATCAGACCTGTCAGTACGGTGCCCGGTCCGCATTCCGTAAACTCTTCTGCACCGTCATTGATCATGTTGATGACGCTCTTTGTCCAGCGTACCGGAGAATTGAGCTGTGCAACCAGATTCTTCTTGATTGCCTCTGGGTCGGTGTATGGAAGGGCATCGACATTCTGGTAGATAGGGCAGCGTGGTGTGTTGAAGGTGGTGTTGTTGATTGCCTCCTCAAGTTCCTCCTTGGCTGGGGTCATGAGCGGTGAGTGGAATGCACCGCCTACTGTCAGTGGGAGTGCGCGCTTGGCACCTGCCTCAAGCATCAGCGGACATGCTGCTTCAATAGCCTCTTTTGAGCCGGAAATTACAACCTGACCTGGGCTGTTGAAGTTTGCAGGAACTATCACCATACCTTTTTCGTTCAGGCTGTTGCAGATCTCTTCAATCTTGTCATCGGCAAGGTTGATGATGGCTGCCATGGTTCCAGGAACCTTCTCACAGCACTTCTGCATGGCATTTGCTCTGGCACGTACCAGTCTCAGGCCATCCTGGAAAGAGAGTACGCCTGCCGCAGTGAGTGCAGAGAATTCTCCAAGTGAGTGTCCTGCAACCATGTCTGGCTGGAAGGCATCGCCCAGTGACATTGCAACTGCTACTGAGTGGATGAATACTGCCGGCTGTGTGATATCTGTGCGGCGAAGGTCCTCGTCGGAACCGGAAAACATTATATCTGAGATGCTGAATCCCATTATTTCATTTGCCTGTGCAAACAGCTCCTTTGCCCAGTCATGCTGGTCATAAAGGTCCTTGCCCATTCCTGAGAACTGGGCACCCTGTCCTGGAAATACGTACGCTTTCATTTGTTCAATTTCTAATTAACGTTTGTTTGGATTTGACGGCTTGATTTTGTACCTTTGCGCCGTTTTGTGAGTCCGACGCAGTTGGATCCGTAATCCGCTGCAAAGATAAGCAATTTAGATAATCTGCGGGTAGCACTCAAAAAAAAGCATCTGCTGCACAATTTTGCGTGTGTACCTGCGTTTATTCATAGACAAAAAGATAATAGCGTGACAACAGACAGCATAAACGAATACGGAAAAGCCCTTCAGGAAGGAAAATACAAGGATGGAATGGGAGTCCTTGGCAAATTCCTGAAGAGGTTGTCTGATATTTTAGCTTCACTTCTGGGACTTATTGTCCTGATGCCTTTCCAGCTTATCATAATACTTGCACTGGCCGTTTCTGACAAGGGTCCTGTCTTCTTTAAGCAGGAACGTTTGGGATACAAGGGCCGCAAGTTCAATATCTACAAGTACCGCACAATGAAGGTTGATGCTGAAGCAAACGGCATCCCACGTCTTGAGAGCGAGCGACAGGCTCAGCTGACTAAGGTTGGAAAGTGGCTGAGAACCTACCATCTGGATGAGCTTCCGCAGCTGTGGAACGTACTGAAGGGTGATATGTCATTTGTCGGTCCACGTCCTGAAAGACAGTATTTTATAGATCAGATATATGACGAGACTGAAGACTATAGGTACATCTATCTGATGCGTCCGGGACTCTGCTCAAGAGCTGCATTGTACAACGGATACACAGATACTATGGCAAAGATGCTCAAGCGTCTTCAGATGGATCTGGACTACCTGACTGTAAGAACACCCATGGAGGATATCAGGATCATGTTCCTGACATTCATTTCAATGATCACCGGCAGAAAGTTCTGATCCGGTTAAATCTTAAAAACACTATGAACAGGAAAGCCCTCATAACATCATTCCTGGCCGTTCTTTTTTCTGCATCGGCCTTTGCCCAGATGTCTGAAGACCGTATCATCCAGTATGTTAAGGAGCAGACAGAGAAGGGCGTTTCACAGGAACAGATTGTCTTTAATCTGCAGAGAAGGGGCGTAACCCCGCAGCAGTTGCAGCAGATGCAGCAGAAATACAATCAGCAGAAGGCCACCGGCATTCTGGGAAATACGCTGCAGACAGAACAGACTCAGCCCAGGACAAGGACTCAGATAGACCGTACCCAGTACCAGAACAGGACTTTCAACATGGTTCAGTCTGAGGATGAAAGATACCTTTATCAGAATTCCACAGAGCAGGAGCGTCTGCAGATGATGTATGACCAGTCAATGTTCCTTTTCACGGACTCTCTTTATCTTCTTATGGAGTCCCTGAAACCAAAGAAGGAGATTTTTGGTCATAATCTGTTCAATACCCAGGAACTCAGCTATGAGCCAAGCGGTAACCTGGCCACTCCGCGCAACTATCGCCTTGGTCCCGGTGATGAGGTGATTATTGATGTATGGGGCGCCAGCCAGACCAGTATTCAGCAGATTATCTCTCCTGACGGTAATATTGTCGTTGAGAATCTGGGGCCTGTATATCTTAACGGAATGACCGTGACAGAGGCCGATGCCCATCTGAAGAATGTGTTCAGCCAGATATATTCCGTAGGTGATGAGGAGTCTGCATCGCAGATCAAGCTATCACTTGGACAGAACCGTTCAATTCAGGTAAATGTGATGGGCGAGGTCGTAAGGCCCGGCACATACATGCTCTCATCATTTGCCACAGTGTTCAATGCACTTTACATGGCAGGAGGTGTGAGTGAGGTTGGTACCCTGCGTGCCGTGAAGGTGTTCAGGAATAATAAGGAGGTGGCATCGGTCGATATTTATGACTATATCCTGAACGGAATGATGTCAAGCGACATCAGACTTGAGGACAACGATGTCATCATGGTGAATGCATACGATTGCCTGGTCAATATCGATGGCCGTGTCAAGCGTCCAATGTTCTATGAAATGAAGCCTGACGAGACTGTTGCCCAGCTGGTCAAGTATGCCGGTGGACTTGCATCGGACGCATACAAGAAGGATATCCGCCTGACACGTATGGGTGAAGTACAGCGCGAGCTCTATACACTGACTACCGCACAGCAGAACAATTTCCTGGTACAGGACGGTGACTCGCTGTATGTTGATTCCATCCAGATTACCTATTCAAATATGGTTGAGGTTCGTGGCGCAGTATTCAGACCGGGACAGTTCCAGATAGGAGAAGATATAAAGACTGTGAAGGATTTGGTAAATGCAGCCGGCGGTCTTAAGGAGGATGCCTTCCTGAACCGTGCACTTCTAAGCCGTACAAACGTTGATAAGACACTGACCAACAAGTCTGTTGACCTGAAAGGACTGATGGATGGCTCATTCGCGGATGAACCACTTAGAAACAATGACGTGCTGTTCATTCCGAGTCTGTTTGATGTCCAGGAAGTGCGTACCTTCAGTATCTTTGGTGAGGTTCAGTTCCCTGGAACATACCAGTATGCGGACAATACCCAGATTGAGGATTTGATCCTTCAGGCCGGTGGTCTGCTTGAGACGGCTTCTACAAGCAAGGTTGACGTTGTACGAAGAGCCCGTGACAAGAATACACTGCAGAAGATAGAGCAGATTTCAGAGACATTCTCATTCAGTATCTCTGATGGACTGCTTCTGGGTGAGAATGATTTTGTCCTGAGTCCGTTTGATGAGGTCTATATCCGTCGTAGCCCGGGATATTCAGAAAACAAGCGTATCCAGGTGCAGGGAGAGGTCATGTTCCCGGGTTATTATTCAATGGACAATGACAATGAGCGTCTGAGTGATATCATCAACCGTTCCGGACTATTCACAGAGCAGGCTTATCCTGCCGGTGCCCGTCTGGAGCGTACTATGACTGAAGAGGAGAAACTGAAACTGAAGGATATCACCAAGTTGCTCTCTGCCAATGATTCAACCCTTATGGAGAACGTTGACCTTACAACTACCTATTACGTTGGTATCAATCTTCAGGAGGCAATGGATAATCCAGGTAGTGATGATGACATTGTCCTGCGTGACGGAGACCGAATAATTGTTCCTGAATTTACCAATACAGTGAAGATGAATGGAGAGGTCATGTATTCAAATACAGTTCCTTTCATCAAGGGAAAGAGCATGAAGTACTATATTGACAGAGCTGGTGGTTTCAGCCAGACAGCCAAGAAGAGCAAGGCCTACGTGGTCTATATGAACGGTTCGGTATCAAAGGCTCACAGAGGGTCACGCAAACTGATACAGCCGGGCTGTGAAATCATTGTGCCGGCTAAGTCTGAACGTGATGGTATGACTCCTCAGGAAGTTCTCAGCCTGAGTTCAACGTCGGCATCACTTGCCACCGTAGTACTTGCACTTATCAACCTTCTAAAGTAAGCCGGTATGGAAGATAAAGAGCGCCTCTTGCCACAAATCAGTGTTGTCAAGGCAATTCAGATACTTTGGGAATATAGGGTACGTATTCTGTGCATTGCATTCGTGTGTGGTGTCATAGGTTTTTTCCTGGCAATGGGAATACCAAAGAAATACAGAACTGTGGTTACTCTTGCACCGGAGTCTTCTGAATCGGATATAGCTTCTGCTGCATCGTCCATCACATCTATGCTAGGTATGAATCTTGGAGCATCTGGTGCCGATGCAATATATCCGGAACTGTATCCGGATATTGTGAATACGATTCCTTTTTCTGTTGAGATGCTGAATATCCAGGTATGCACAATGGATAATTCATATTGCGGTGATCTGTACCATTATCTTCTTTCTCATCAGAAGTCACCTTGGTGGAGCCGGATTCAATACAAGATCAAGTATCTATTGTCAAAGCAGTCCAGAGCTTCCGTGCCTGATGTCCTGGATGGTTATAGGCTTACAAAAAAACAGATGGCCTTGATAGAGTCGTTCCATCATAAGGTTACCTGTGAGGTCGATGTCAAGACCAGTGTCATTACAATATCGTCGTCGATGCAGGATAAACTGGTTGCATGTACTGTTGCTGACAGTATGTGCTCCAAATTGCAGGAGTACATAACTTCATACAAGACGAACAAAGCTCGTGGAGACTTGAATTCGGTGATGAAGATGTATAAGGATGCTCAGAAGGACTATCTGATTGCTCAACAGAAATATGCATCGTTCGTGGATAGGAACTCAAATCTTGTAAGGGAAAGCTCAAGAGCTGAGGCTGTAAGACTGGAAAATGAAATGGATATGACTTTTTCCGTTTACAGTGAACTGTCTTCACAGGTGGCAATGGCAAGAGCAAAACTTCTGGAACAGACTCCTGCCTTTACTGTCTTGGAACCTGCCAGACTTGCAGAATGGCATTTTGCTCCAAAAAGGTCAAAGTCTGCAATCCTTTTCGCTTTCCTGGGTGGCGTCATTACCTGTATGGTGTATCTGTTCAAACGTAAAAAAGAATTGTTCCTGTAAATTGATAAACCTGATGATATGAAAGAAGTAATGCTTGTCTTTGGAACCCGGCCGGAAGCAATAAAGATGGCTCCGCTGGTGAACGAATTCAAAAAGTATCCGGAAGAATTCAAGACGATAGTCTGTGTGACGGGTCAGCATAGAGAGATGCTTGATCAGGTATTGTCAATCTTTTCAATTGTTCCTGATTATGACTTGAATATCATGAAAAAGGGACAAGACCTTACGGATGTTACTGCAAGGGTTTTGACAGGAATGAGAGATGTATTCAAGGAAGTACATCCGGACATTGTTCTTGTACATGGAGATACCACAACAAGTACAGCCGCTGCTTTGGCTGCATTCTATCAGCAGATTCCTGTAGGACATGTTGAAGCAGGACTCAGGACACATGATATTTATAGCCCATGGCCAGAAGAAATGAATCGTCAGATTACAGGCCGTATCTCTTCTTACAACTTTTCTCCAACTCCGTTGTCAGAAAGGAATCTTCAGAATGAATCTGCCATGGGGCGCATATGTGTGACTGGAAATACAGTCATTGATGCCCTTCAACAGGTTACAAGACGTTTGAAAGACGATTCCGGATTATCAGAACAGCAGGATAAAGTACTGAAGGATGCCGGCTATGATGTTAGGAGATTGGATTCCGACAGGAAACTTGTGCTTATTACAGGACATAGAAGAGAGAACTTCGGCGATGGCTTCATAAGTATGTGTACTGCAATCAAGGATCTTACCATCAAATATCCGAATGTGGATTTTGTATATCCGATGCACCTCAATCCAAACGTGCGCAAGCCAATTCATCAGGTTTTCGGAGATAAGCTTGAGAACTTGGGCAACATGTTCTTCATAGAACCTCTTCAATATCTGGAATTTGTTTATCTGATGGAAAAATCAACGATAGTACTGACTGATTCCGGTGGTATTCAGGAAGAGGCTCCTGGTCTGGGTAAACCGGTTCTTGTAATGCGCGACACCACAGAGCGTCCAGAGGCATTGGCCAGTGGAACTGTGCATCTGGTAGGTACAGATTATTACCGTATCATGGACGAGGTAAGCTTGCTGCTTGATGATTCCCAGGCATACGAAAAGATGTCACATGCTGTCAATCCGTATGGAGATGGCAAGGCTTCTGAAAGGATTGTGGAATTCCTTAGAACTAATCTTTAAGCGGGATTGATCATCTGGTTTGGAGTATAGCTTATGGTTCTTTATTTCATACCATTACTGCTTTGTGCTCTGACCGCTTTCAGTCGTGAATTGTCCGATGACAGGCGTTGGGCAGGCGCGATGCTGCTGTTCTTGTGCTTTTTCTACTGCTTTGGTTATATGACCGGCAGTGATTGGAAAGTATATGAATTCTGGTATGACAATCTTGATTTCAGGAGGTTTTATTACGGCTATACAAATGAACCGGGGTATTATCTGTACATGTATCCGTTCAATCGTTTTGGGATCCCATTCTGGCCATTCTTTATTTTTACCAAGATTCTATTGTTTGCTGTAATATGTAGGACATTCTCATATTTCTGTCGGGAAAATATCTGGGTGTCAATGATGTATTTCCTGCCTTGGTTCGGTATGTATATCTTCATTGACAACCCTATGCGAAACTGTATTGCTGTGGGAATTTTCCTCTCTTCAATCAGGTATATAATGGACAGACAGTTCTGGCGTTTCTTCTGGTGTATCCTGCTAGCTGCATCATTCCATATTACGGCATTGTTCATTCTTCCTTTCTATTTTGTCCTGAATAGAAATGTACGCAATATCGTTTGGGTATTTGCCTTTCTCATTGTCAATATTATTTTTGTGGACAGAGATGTACTGATAAATGTGATTTCATCTGTTTTTGGAATGATACCATATCTTCAGAACAAAGTGATAACCTATTTCCTGATGGATTCTGTATTTGCGGAAGGCAAAGTGTTCTCCTTTGGTATGATATGGCACATTTTCCTGTTTGTCCTGATGCTGCTCTACCGGGGAAGGATAGTGGACTTCATTGGTGGGAAAAAGGGACAATTTGTATATAATTGCGCAATGGTGTATCTTCTGCTTGTCAGATTTGCAGTTTCTATTCCGATGTTTACAAGAATTCAATTGTACTTCAGCGTAATGTTTTCTGTGTGTGTGGGACTGGTTATCCTGTCGTTTGAATTCAGGTCAAGGTTTATGTTTGTAGGCCTGTTGCTACTGGTGGCATCGTACACCTGTTTTGACAAAATTACGGGATCAGCCAGATATGTCCCATATTCAAATTATGTTGAGTACGTGTTGAAAGGAGAACTACCGTCATATTCAAAACGAGTATTCTACAATATCAAGGAGAGTCCTTATACTAATGAAGTGGATTTGGAAAAATGAGAATCAGTCTTTCAAAAATCAGGGAATCTTTGTTCCATAACAGAATACTTGCCGGAAACCTGGCAGGAGTCTTTGTTTTTAAAGGGCTTGGTATGCTTCTCAGCCTTGTGTCAATGCCTCTTTATATGGATTATCTAGATAACAGACTGGTTCTTGGGGCGTGGTTTACAATCCTGTCGGTCATAAATTGGATTGTCTCCTTTGATCTGGGAATTGGAAACGGACTCAGGAATAACCTTACCATCGCATTGGTTCAAAAGGATACCCTATGGGCAAGAAAGACAATCTCTTCAAGCTATGGAAGCCTTGGGGTCGTTTCTCTTTTACTGTTGGCGATTGTGTGGCTTCTTTCCATTGTTGTGGACTGGAATGCATTCTTCAATGTTGATGAGACAGTAGTTCCTTCTGCTGATTTCCAGAATGTGGTGACAATTACCCTGTCTGGACTTGTCATCTCTTTTTTCCTGCGCTTGATAACTTCTGTAAATGCTGCAATCCAGTATCCGGTGATAAACAATGTGGTAACATTCCTCACGTCACTGCTGCTTACTCTCTGGTTATTGCTTGCAAATCCGACTTCTGATTGCGTGGCAAATCTAAGGACTATCTCACGTGCATATTTTGTCATAGTGAACCTACCTCTGGTAGTAGTAACCGTGATCACATTCTGCCTTCCTAAACTGAGAGGTTGCTTTCCAAGATTGAAGTATTTTAACTGGGAAACATCAAGGCAGGTTCTCTCGGTAGGCATAATCTATTTTGTCCTTCAGATATTGTTCATGTTGATCTTCGTGACAAATGAGTGGTTCGTTTCAAAATTCTTCTCTCCTGATGATGTGGTTGTCTATCAGATATACAACAGATTGTTCTTTGTCCTTTCAAACGTATTCATGCTCATCCTGATGCCAATTGTTGCTGCCATAACCAAGGCGTATGCAGAGGGACGGATTGAATGGATTTCAAAGATGAAGAGGTTGCTCTATCTGTCAACAGCTCTGGTTTCGGCTGCGCAGCTGCTTCTGGTGGTATTCCTTCAGCAGATAGTAAACTTCTGGCTGTCAGATAAGGCTATTGAGGTTGATTACAGTTTGGCCCTTATTTTTGCATTCACAACAATCATAAGTATGTGGGTCTATATGCAGTCTGCCATTGTCACAGGTCTGAACAGACTCAGACTTCAATTGTATTGCTATATTTTTGCAGTCATTTTCAAAGTATCATTCATACTGGTTGCCACACGATTTACTGATTGCTGGTATGTGGTAATGCTGGCAACGGGTCTGTCTCTGCTGCCTTATTGTATTCTTCAGCCATTGTTTCTTGAAAGAATTCTGAAAAAGATGAAAGTTTGAAGTATTTGTTATCTTTGTGGCAGGTTTGAAAAGACATGAAGAATAAACGAATACTATTCATCGCTCCTGCGTCAATTCCTGTTAACGGGGCAGAAGCCATTGTAAACGTCAAATTGCTGAAGCTGCTGGTTGCTGAAGGCTATAAGATTGATGTTATATCCAAGAAAGCAAAGTGGGAGCACTATCCCTTGATGCAGGAGGAGAAACTGCAGTCAGAGTTGGAATCAGTAAACATCATTGAGGTAGATAATTCCTTCTCCTTGAAAACCCTGTGGCTTCACCTGATGGCATGGAAACGTTTCCATGTTGCCTTCAAAGGGGTACACTGGGCATATCTGGCATCGAGAGTTGCAAAGCAAAAACTCAGTGAGCATAACTACGCATGCGTGATAACAAAGAATTATCCCAGTGAATTGCTTGGTTGTTTCCTGAAACGTAAATACGGCCTTCCGTGGGTTGCAACCTGGAATGATCCTTATCCTCATGAAAGGTTTCCTGAACCATACGGAAAAGGTCCACATGCCAGGTTGTCATTGCTGAAGAGGCCTATTTTGAACCAGATGGCTATTTATCCTGATGCTCATATCTATCCGAGCTCAAGGTTGAAGGATTATATGCAGTCATATCTGAATGTGAATCCTGACAAGGTTCATGTGATACCTCATATTGTTGAAGGACAGTCAGGCAATGTCTCTGCTGAAAAGGAAACTTCCTGTCTGAGAGTATGCTATATAGGCTGTCTTGACGGTCCACGTCAGCCATGGACTACGTTAGAGGCAATTTCAATGTTCCGTAAGGCATCGCCGGAAAGCAGGATACAGATAGATTTTATTGGAACTTATCCTGATGGTTCTGTTGAAAAGACCAAGGAACTGGGCATTTCTGATATTGTTTCATTCAACAGCCCAGTTTCATACAAGGAGAGCCTTGAACTGCTGAAAAAATATCATGTTGCTCTTATAATTGAGGCACCTTGTCCAGAGGGCGTTTTCCTGCCGTCAAAGGTGAGCGATGCCATGTCCGCAGGGTTGTCAGTGTTTGCAGTAAGTCCCGCAAATGGTGTCCTTCATGATCTGTATGATAGCAAGTCAATCCAGTACTTTTCAGATGTGACCCGTCCTCAGACCATCGCAAAAGAAATGACCCGTATGTACGGAGATTTTCTTTCAGGAAAGCTTCTTGATCCAATCGTTCCGGAAGAATACCTGCCAGAGAGTGTGGCAAGACAATATGAGAATGTTATCAATGGCTGTTCAAGATGAAAACGATTGTATTCATTCTGACAAGTATCAATGACACTCACATGCTGAAGCGTGTTGATGAGTTCATGAGGTTTGGTTATGACGTCCGTATCTATGGCTTTGCCAGAAGCAATAACATTGGGTCTGCTTACAATCTTCCAATCAGGAATCTGGGAATGATGCCTGAGAAACAGTATGCGTACCGGCTCGTTTTTATGTATAATGCGCTGAGAAAGATTCGGAAGGAGATACCAGAGAACTCTGTAATGTTCTATTTTGGTCAGGATATTGCAATGATAAGCCGGTTGGTCTTCAGAAAACCCTATATCTATGAGGAATGTGACCTGAGTTTCTCATACATTAATAATTCTTTGATTCAGAATGTCCTGCACCATATAGACAGAAGAATTATCCGTAAGTCTCTGCATACTATTCTGACCTCTGATGGTTTCTGCAGGTTCCATTTTCCGGAAAGAAGACCTGATAATGTTTCAATCATCCCAAACAAGCTTGATCCGAAGTGTCAGGATTTTGACTTCAAGGGAAGTGGAGTGCCTCTTGCTGAGAATATAAGGATAGGATATGTAGGAAAAATCAGATTCAATGCGTCGTTGAGATTTCTCAGATATGCATCAGAAGTCAGCAACTGCTCTCTTCATTTCTATGGTGTAGGGCAATGGTTTTCCAAAGACAGTGAGCGTGAATTCCAGAAACTGTGCGATGAAGGGAAGATAGAGTGTTATGGACGATTCAAAAGTCCAGAGGATCTTGCTGGTATCTATTCCAATATTGATCTGACAGTTGCCCCGTATGATGTAGATACCCTGAATCCGCGTTGGGCTGAGCCAAACAAGCTGTATGAGGCAATTTATTATGAGACTCCGATAGTGGTAAGTGCACATTGCTATCTTGCTGATGTCGTGAAAGAACTTGGAGTTGGATATGCAGTTGATACAACCAGTGAATCTGCCATGTCAGAGTTTTTTGAGCATCTGACGGTGGAATCTTTGCTTGAGAAAAAAGAAGCCTGCAGAAAACTTGGTAAGAAGTTTTGCCTGAATGACAATACTGCATTCCTTGAGTCAATGAAAAAGGTTGTTTCCTCTTGTTGAAAACAAAAACCTTTCTGTTTTGCAATAACAACCGATACCTGACGTTATACAATAAAACGCATAGCCAAGACTATGACTGACGGACTGGTATCGGTAATCACAAGCATCTATAACTCTGGGGAGTTCATTGCGCAGGCAATTGAGTCTGTGCAGGCTCAGACGTACCAGAATTGGGAGATGGTCATTACCGATGACTGCTCAACAGACAATGGTCCGGAAATAGTTGCAGAGTATGCCGCCAGAGATCCACGAATCAGGCTCCTAAGTCTGCCTGAGAATGGAGGTCCCGGTGTCTCGCGCAACAATTCCATAAAGAATGCAAACGGCCAGTACATAGCCTTTCTGGACAGTGACGACATGTGGGAGCCCGATAAGCTGGAAAGCCAGATTGCCCTTATGAAGAAGACAGGCTGCGGTGTCGTATATTCCAGCTACCATATCTGCGACGAGGACGGCAACAGGACAGGTGCGGTAATCTGCAAGAACCGCGTGCGTTACTGGCGCATCGTCTGTGACAACGCAATTGGCTTCCTTACAATGATGTTTGACCGCAAGGTAACCGGCGATGCACTTCTGCCGACAATCCGCAAGCGTCAGGATTGGGGACTGAACATAACTCTCCTGAAACGTTGCCGTACGGCATACGGAGTCAAGCGTCCTCTGGCTTATTACAGAATCAGGAAAGGCTCCGTGTCAAGAGATAAGTTCGGGCTCATCAAGTACAATGTGGCTATCTACAGACAGGTTATGGGCTACTCAAAAATTGGCTCTGTACTGATGTTCTGCTGTGTCTTTGCTCCTTTCTATCTTGGAAAGAAGTTCCTGAATGTAATCAAGAGCTTTTGATGGGCTTACATTCTGAGCATCTTCAGGAAGTCACGCTCGGTTCGTGTGAATGTCCCGCTCAGTCCTTTGAGATTATCCGTGTCTGGGTAGAGAAGCATCACGCTGAATTCCGTTTCTGACATGTGAAGACGTTCGTATAGATGCAGGAATGCACGTCCGGCATGGGTTTCGGAGTCACGCTGGCCAATCGTGACCAGCAGATGGTCCTGATGGGCATCGGCAATTACCCAGTTCATATCGGCAGACTCACCGACGGCATTGTAGCGCACGCGGCCGCTTGAGAAGTTCAGGCCAAGGCTGCGGACAGCATCAATTGCCTGCTCCTTTCCGTAGAATTCCGTTGCACAGCCAATGGCCATGGTAATGCCGTAGAGTGATTTAAGGCAGTTTTCAAATGCATCGTCCTGAACAACTGGGCCAGGAACCAGAACGGTGATGCGGCGTATTGTGTTCATTGGTCGCATGAAACGCTGCAACACAATCTGGCCGCCGAAACCTTCAGTGAGCGAGCGGATTATGCTCTCATAATAGCGCGTGGTAATGTCCGGCTTGAGCGGCAGTCCCATAAGCAGTCTGGTTGCCTGGAACTCAGTTGAGGCATGAATGATGCTCTCCGTGATGTTGTTTCCAAGACGGTTCTGGCTTGTGAACGGAATATCTGCCGATGCGGCAATCCTTGCGGCTTCACTCAGTCTGTCTCTTCCGTCCTGCATGTATTTCTGCGTGTGGTCACCGCCTACGGTTACGTACAGGCCAACCATGTCACGGTCTTCTGGGCTGTGAAGCGTCATGGCTGTGTCCATGATTGCCTGAAGGGTGTTTGATCCTGTCAGGGCTACCAGAAGACGGTTTTCTGCATGCGCTGCCTGGTTCTCCTGTTCCATAGCGTGCAGTTTGCGTGCGCCGCGTTCTGTCTCAAGGTTGCTGACGATGCATGAGAAAAGCACAGTCAGTACAGTTGCGCTGAGTGCCGTGTTTTCAAAAAGTCCTGCTGCGTATGCGCCCATGGCAATGGCCAGCGCTCCGGCAGCATGGGACTCGCTCAGTCCGAACAGGATACGGCGGTCACAGGCGTTCATGTGGCATGACTTCTGTATAAGGAATGCCACCAGCCATTTGCCTATGGTTCCTGCGGTGAAAATCAGCGCAAACAGGTACAGGACGGCAAAGTTTCCTATCAGCTCCATGACGTCAATCATCATACCTGTACTTACCAGGAAGACTGGAACGAACAGGGTGTTGCCCACAAAGTCAAGCCTGTTCATGAGCGGTGATGACTTTGGAATGTATCTGTTCAGGACAAGTCCTGCTAGGAATGCGCCCAGGATGCTTTCAATGCCTGCCAGTTGTGCCAGTCCGCAGCTGAGTGCCAGCATGATGAGTACGAACAGGAAGTGTGAGAAACTGCTCTTTACCTGACTGAAGAACAGCCTGGCAATGCGCGGGAATAGAAATATGACAATTGCTGCGTAGATTGCGACCTTGGCTGCGAACAGGATAGGGTTGAACTCCTGCCCCCCGGCCGATGCCTGCACTACCGCATAGGTCACAAGTGCCAGCAGAATGGCCACGAGTGCTCCTGCCACAGATATTGTCACGCTCTTTCTGCGTCCCTGACCGTATCGGCTTATGATAGGGTACGAAACCAATGTGTGTGATCCCAGTATGCAGGCCATGATTCCTGCCGATGCCACATCCATTCCGGCCACATATCTTCCTGTAAGGTAGCAGAGAATCCATGGCGCGGCAAAGGTCATGACACCGAAGCCGATGCCCCACACCTTGTTTTTCTTCATCTCTTCAAGGTCTATCTCAAGACCGGCAAAGAACATAATGAACAGAAGACCAGTGCTGCTGAAAAAGTCCAGTACCTGGTCAGACTGTACTATGCCAAGGCATCCCGGGCCTATCAGGACACCGGCAACAATGAGCCCGGCAATCTGCGGAAAGCGGATTCGGGCCATCAGGAGCGGGACCGTCAGTACCACCAGCAGAATAATCATGCTGGCCCATATATGATCTGTAATTGGGAACATGCCGCAAAATTAGTTATTTTTGTAGCATGATAGAAACAGAAAAGAAAAGAGGTGCATTACCAAGGCCTGTTGTGGCGCTGATTCCGCTGCTGGTTCTGGTAGTGCTTGTGTCTTTTACCGTGAAAATCTTTGGCAGTGATTCTCTTGGCGGAGGCAGCCAAGTGGCGCTTCTCCTGTCAAGCGCAGTGGCTGTGGGCATCAGCATGTGCCTGTACTGCATGCCCTGGCAGGCCTTTACCGACGCCCTGAAGAAGACAATCGGTGGAACGTCTGAGGCTATCGTTATCCTGTTGGTAATAGGCATGATAGGAGGTTCCTGGATGATAAGCGGCGTTGTTCCTACGCTTATCTGTTACGGCCTGCAGGTCATATCGCCGGACTTCTTCCTTATATGCACCTGCATAATCTGCGCGGTTGTTTCCGTGCTCACGGGCAGCTCCTGGAGTACAATTGCCACAATCGGCGTGGCATTCATTGGAATAGGAACCATGCTGGGCATCTCTACGGCATGGACAGCCGGCGCCATTATCAGCGGCGCCTATTTCGGCGACAAGATTTCACCGCTCAGCGATACCACTGTTCTGGCGTCATCGACCAGCGGTACGGATCTGTTCACTCATATCAGGTACATGCTCTTCACAACGGTACCTTCATTTGTTATTACCCTGATTATCTTTGGCATTGCCGGCTTCCTGATGAAAGGCTCCGGTGCAGAGGTCGATGCCGGGCTTGATGGCCTGAGGGCTACCTTCAACATAACACCATGGACACTGCTGGTACCGCTGTTCACAGGGGTACTCATTGCAAGAAAGGCTCCGTCACTCATAACGCTGTTTCTCTCTGCCCTGGCCGGAATAGTGGCTGCGCTCATCCTGCAACCGGGACTTGTGGCTCAGGTGGCTGACGGAGGCATCAACTTTTCTGACCTGGCAAAGGGTGCGTCAATGATTCTTTTCGGTCCGACTCAGATAGAAACAGGAAATGCAGTCCTGAATGATCTGGTGTCAACCGGTGGAATGGCTGGCATGCTTGAGACTGTTTGGCTCATTCTGTGTGCGCTGACGTTTGGCGCTGCAATGGCATCGGGCCGTATGCTTGAGAGCATGACGGGAGCACTGGTCAGACATCTTAAGAGTACCGGAGGACTTGTCTCTTCAACCGTGGCTACAGGTATCATGATGAACCTTACCACAAGTGACCAGTACCTGTCAATCATACTTACAGCCAGCTCATTCAAGGATATCTACCGGAAGATGGGCTATGAGTCAAGGCTCCTGTCAAGGACAACTGAGGACGCGGTTACCGTGACCTCAGTGCTGATTCCATGGAACACCTGCGGAATGACGCAGAGCACCGTGCTGGGTGTGGCTACGGTGGCATATCTGCCATTCTGCTTTTTCAATATTATAAGTCCGCTGATGACCATTCTGGTGGCATCGGCCGGATGGAAAATCAATAGAACTGATGGCAATAGATTATAAGAACGAACTGAATGGCAGCCAGCTTGATGCTGTCATGTACACTGACGGACCATGCATGGTAATAGCAGGTGCAGGCTCCGGCAAGACCCGCGTGCTGACTTACCGCATAGCGCATCTTCTTGAGATAGGTATTGAACCGTGGTCAATCCTGGCGCTGACCTTTACCAACAAGGCCGCCGGAGAGATGAAGGAACGTATTGCCACCCAGGTGGGTGAGAAGAAGGCACGCTATCTGTGGATGGGTACATTCCATAGCATCTTTTCACGCATCCTGCGTACTGAGGCACAGGCCATAGGCTACACTCCGAACTTTACCATCTATGATACTGAGGATTCCAAGAGCCTGATAAAGAGCATTGTGAAGGAGATGCAGCTTGATGACAAGGTGTACAAGCCGGGTCAGGTGCTGAACCGCATCTCAAATGCCAAGAACCGTCTGATGGGGCCTTCTGCCTATCAGCAGAATCCGGATATCCTGAAGAATGACCAGTACCGTAACATGGGTATGGTGGGAAAGATATATGAGAAGTACTGGAAGCGTCTGAGGAATTCCGATGCCATGGACTTTGATGACCTGCTGCTGAACACCTATGTGCTTTTCAAGGAGCATCCAGAGGTGCTGGAGAAGTATGCCAGCCAGTTCCGCCACGTTCTGGTTGATGAGTATCAGGACACCAATTATGCCCAGCATTGCATTGTGTGGCAGCTTACAGGCAAGAACCAGCAGGTGTGCGTAGTGGGTGACGATGCCCAGAGCATCTACTCTTTCCGTGGAGCCAACATTGACAACATGCTGAAGTTCACCAAGCTTTACACCAATGCCCGCATTTTCAAGCTTGAGCAGAACTACCGCTCGACCAAGAACATTGTCGGTGCGGCCAACAGCCTGATTGACAAGAACAGCCAGCAGATAAAGAAGGCCGTCTTCTCTGAGAATGAGACCGGTGCTCCGATAAAGATTCTCAAGGCCTATTCTGATATAGAGGAGGGCGAACTTGTTTCCAACAACATTCTGGACCTGAAGCGTTCAGAGGGTGTTGACTACGGCTCAATTGCAGTACTGTACCGCACCAATGCACAGTCACGAATCTTTGAGGAGAGCATGCGCAAGCACTCTCTACCTTATAAAATATATGGGTCTCTGTCTTTCTATCAGAGGAAGGAGATCAAGAATGTAATTGCATATTTCAGGCTGGTCATCAATCCGAATGATGAAGAGGCATTCAGGCGTATCATCAACTATCCGGCCCGAGGAATAGGAGATACCACATTAGGGCATCTCTCATCTGCCGCTTCTGCACACGGAGTCAGCCTGTGGCAAGTGGCTTGCAATCCTGCTCACTACGGCATCAGCTTCAACCAGGGAACGCTTGGCAGGATAGGGCAGTTCGTGCAGCTTATGACCCAGTTGCAGGAAATGGCCGATGCCAGCACTGCATTTGAACTGGCCCAGAAGGTAATTGATGGTGCAGGGATAATGCATGACCTGATGATGGACAAATCTCCTGAAGGCCAGGAGCGCGTAGAGAACCTGAAGGAGCTTATGTCAGGAATTGATTCCTTCTGCCGGGAGCGCCTTGAAGAGGGCAATCCCGCTCTCCATCTGACTGATTATCTGAGTGAAGTCTCTCTGCTGACAGATCAGGACAATGACCAGGAGGGCGATGACCGCAAAGTCACTCTCATGACCGTCCACGCTGCTAAGGGACTTGAGTTTGACACCGTGTTCATTGTGGGTCTTGAGGAGAATCTTTTCCCAAGCCAGATGAGCATGGAGAACGAGCGCCAGATAGAGGAGGAGCGCCGACTCTTCTATGTTGCCATGACCCGTGCAGAGAAGCGCTGCTTCCTGCTTTACGCACGCAACCGTTTCCGCTACGGAAGTACAGAGTGCTCAGAACCAAGCCGCTTCCTAAAAGATATTGACCCTAAATATGTTGAGCTTCCAGAGGAGCCGGTCCGCCAGGCATTCCGCTCTTCCGGCAGCCAGTTCGGTGTCAGGACAAAGCCGGCGTATGGTGGTGGTTACAGAGATTCTTCTGACTCTTTCTCTCCAAGGACCAAGGATGCATTCCGTCCTATGACAAAGGCCGAGGGCTTCCGCAAGCGTCCTGATGCCGTATCGTCCGCAGGTTTCAATCCTGCCGGAACAACTCCAAAACCAGAAGCCCAGCCAAAGATTGCCATGGCACCGCGTAATCTGCAGAAGGTTACCGGATCAATGCTTGCAAACAGCCGTCCTGCATCGGCCGATGCTGCCAATGGCATTCATGTTGACAATATCATTGAGCATGAGCGCTTTGGCATCGGCCAGGTACTGGCTCTTGAGGGTGTCGGTGACAGCTGCAAGGCAAAGATCCGCTTTGTAAATGTTGGAGAGAAGACCCTGCTCCTGAAGTTTGCCCGTTTCAAGATTCTGAAGTGATTCCTGCCTGAAGCATAGCTTGCAGGGTGGCTGGTTTCAGCCCCCATCTGGGACTGACAAGGATAGAACTTGGCGCAGAAGAGACGATGCGCTCTACCTGTATGCGCTTGTCAAGGCGATTTAGGAAACGCTGTACCAGACTGATGTAACTCTGGGCAGTGAACTCCAGGAAATCTTCTTTGTGCATAAGCCACTCCTGCTCAATGGGAGTGCCCTTGAGTATTTGAAGCTGGTGAAGCTTGATAGAAGTGATGGGTAGGGTGTTGATGATCTCTGTCTCAGCCAGAATATCATCTTCTGTCTCTCCGGGAAGTCCTATGATGAAGTGCGCAGTTACGGGAAGTCCGGCATCGGCACATCTGGTAATTGCGTCAATGCTCTCTGCGGCGGTGTGGCATCGGTTGATACGTTCAAGTGTGCGGTCATAGAGCGTCTCTACACCTATTTCAATTGTGACTGGGGTCTGGGCACTCAGCGCAGAGAGAAACTGAACAGTCTCTGCTGGAAGGCAATCGGGGCGGGTGGCAATGACCAGCCCAACTACGTCTGGGTCCTGAAGGGCCTCTGCGTAGCGTTCCTTCAAGGTGTCAATAGGCGCGTGCGTGTTTGAATAGGCCTGAAAGTAGGCCAGATACTTCATGTCAGGATACTTGTCTGCGAAGAAGCGCTTGCCTGCTGCAATCTGCTCTGTGATGCTGCCACGGCAGTATGATGGGTTGAAGGAATCGTTGCGGCAGAAAGTACAGCCGCCGATGCCCCTGCTTCCGTCACGGTTTGGGCAGGAGAATCCGGCATCGATCATTATTTTCTGCAACTTCATATGGGGACAGGTCATCGCCTGGCGAGGGACAGGTCCCGTTTTGGCGAACTATTTTGGGGACACCCTCTAAAACTTATTTGTCAGTTGCCGAATGTTTCCGGTCGTGCTTCTTGGAAGAATCCTTTCTGACTCTGGGTTTCACTATGGTAGTGGTGTGACTGCCATCCGGATTGACTACCGTTGTGATGTCACCATTCTTTATGGCGGTAGTGTGGCTACCATCCGGATTGACTACCGTTGTGGTGCTACCGCTCTTAATGGCAGTAGTGTGGCTTCCGTCTGGATTGACTACCGTTGTGATGTCACCATTCTTTATGGCGGTAGTGTGGCTGCCGTCTGGATTGACTACCGTTGTGATATCACCGTTCTTTATGGCGGTAGTGTGACTACCGTCTGGATTTACGATAGTAGAGGTATTACCATTATTGAAGACGACGGTGTGACTTCCGTCGGGATTGACGACTACAGTAGGCTGTGCATATGCGGATAAACCTACAAATACCAGAAGACATAGAAGTATGCGTTTCATAATTGTAGTTGTGATAATTACAGATTTTTCTCTATTTGTCGATGCAAACATACACATTTTTCCCTCTAATTGTTCTGAGTTTTCAATTATCTGCACTATATCTTGTGTGTAGTAAAGTTTCATTCGCGCAACGGCAGGAGCTTCGACTTCAGTTCCATCGGATCTTCCACGCCCTACAACTACCGTAGTAACGGTAACTCCATTCGTCCAGTCTATCCTAAAAATTAATCTTTTCCTGAAGACAAGCAAAGAAGAACAAATCACATAACGTAAACATTCAGCCGCAGGGCTGTGGATGCCAGCAGGGTGACGGAGTCTCCCCAGCGGCGTTCCACAGTCCTGCTGTTGTGAAAAAGGATAACTACTCCTCAAACACCGGAAGGGTGTAGCACTTGCAGCGGGGATGCACAGGCAATACTATCTCATCAAGAGAGTAGAGCCTGCGTTCCCCGCTGTTGCTGTAGCAGATGTCATCGCACAAGGGCAATCTCAGACGGCTCAGCGTTGACAATGATTTTCTAGCAGACGCAGTCGAGGCAATGGGGCAACTTGCATTTACGCAGATCATGCTTAACAAATATTTCAAAACGGCTTACATCACACTGGATTATTATTCTGTATCTTTGTGCCGTTATACTTTGATAGATACCCAAATGAAGAAACTCATCAACATTCTGCTGGCTATAACATTTGGGGCATTTGCCAGTTGCGAGAAAAATTCAGATGATTCCAAAACACCGGAACTAGGCGTTTTGGGACTTGGGGTAAGTAAATACTTGTGAATTATGAAAAACAAAATCTTTCTGTGCGTATTCATAGCATCGATGTTCTTCTTTAACTCCTGTGCCAAGGACGAGGAAAATATGCTTCAGTCTGACTTCATAGGAACGTGGGTGAATATGAAAAACTTTTCTGAAGAAGGCGTTCTAAATGTTCCCAACAGTCCATACAATCCTAGATACTATGAGTGTAGTTATATTGTCGTATCGAAAAAAATGTATGAACTTCATTATCATGTGGCTAAATATACAGATAGTATAACTTTCAAAAATGGAGTGCTGGATATCTCTCAAAGCGACAAATGGGATATATTTAAGTTTAAGTACAGCATTCATGATAATGAACTATACCTGGATGGTTCCCCGGCTGGGACACTTGATATCTCCTCAGGCAGGATGGTAATTAAAACTGATCTTGAAAATGAAGTATGGTTGAAGGTTAAGGAAGTAAAAACTCCTGAAAAATAGTGAATGACCGACATGGAACGGACAGTACAGCCCTTGAAGGGGCATATTGCAAGCTTTACTGCATACGTAATCTTTGGTCTGAATATCATTGCGTCAAAGGGATTGGCCAATTCCGGGGCAATATCTCCGCTGGGACTTTTCTGCTTCAGGGCCATTGGCGCCAGCGTGCTGTTCTGGATTGCTGGTCTGTTCATTCCAAAGGAGAAGATTGACAAGGGCGATTATCTGAAAATCTTTGCCGCATCGATAATTGGACTATATCTGACGCAGATAGCATTCCTGAAGGCTATTACCCAGACAACTCCGACCGATGCCGCCATCCTGTCTGCCTTTGCACCTATCATGACCATGTTCTTTGCGGCAATTTTCCTGAAGGAGCCAATCACCTTCAAGAAGATGTTTGGTGTCGCAATGAGCTTCAGCGGGGCTATCCTGCTTGTGTTCAATTCCGTTAATACCAGGGGAGGCGCAGATCATACGACTCCGCTTGGCGGTCTTCTGCTGTTTGTCAACTGTATGGCATTTGCCTTCTATCTGGGTTTCTTCAAGCCGCTCATACAGAAGTACCATGTTGTTACATTCATGAAGTGGATGTTCCTGTTCAGCGCACTGGCATCGGTCCCATTTGACTTGAAGGAGATTGTGACCCTGCCATACTCGCAATTGCCTGTCAGTTATCTTCTTCAGCTGGGCTACCTTATTGTCTGCGCAACTTTCATTGCTTATTTCCTTATTCCTATCGGTCAGCAGAATCTGCGCCCGACACTGGTCAGCATGTATTCGTACATTCAGCCACTCATTGCAACCGCCGTCAGTGTCATGATTGGCATGGATCGCATTACCTGGCAGAAGGTCCTGTCTGCCGTGCTGGTATTTGGCGGCGTCTTTGTCGTGAACCGGAGTCGCCAAAGAGGGGACAGGTCCGCGCCCGTTGAGGGACAGGTCCGCGCCCGTTGAGGGACAGGTCCCAAGATATGCGTTTTCTTGTCAGCGAAGAAAATTCTTGCAGGTGGGCCAATTTTTCTTTGGATTAGTTTGGAGATTCAATAAAAAGCACTACCTTTGCACCGCTTTCAACGGAAAGCTCATGCGGCAACTGTCACCGAGTTGAGAGCAGAACAAGTTCACTTGTTATGCCGAGACGAGAAAGACAGTCGATGCATTTACAAATTAAATGCGGCAATAGCTCAGTTGGTAGAGCATAACCTTGCCAAGGTTAGGGTCGCGAGTTCGAGTCTCGTTTGCCGCTCAAAATGTTCTTTGAATGTTTGAATGATTTGCCCAGCTGGCGGAATTGGTAGACGCGCACGTTTCAGGTGCGTGTGCCGAGAGGTGTGCAGGTTCGAGTCCTGTGCTGGGCACTTCTTTTGGAGAGATGGTGGAATTGGTAGACACGCTACTTTGAGGGGGTAGTGGAGTAAAATCCGTGTGAGTTCGAGTCTCATTCTCTTCACAATTATTTATCTGCGGCAGTTTTCGCCGAGCCGAGTGAAGAACAAGATTGCTTGTTATTCCGAGGCGAGAAAGACAGTCGATGCATTTATAAATTAAATGCGGCAATAGCTCAGTTGGTAGAGCATAACCTTGCCAAGGTTAGGGTCGCGAGTTCGAGTCTCGTTTGCCGCTCTTAAGGGTCTTCAATCTGAAGGCCCTTTTTTTGTTCATGTCTTTGGTTGATTTTTATTGGGGTCGAATTCGCTCCCTTTTGTTTAATTGTGGCGGATTCGCCATAATTAAATCTGTATAACCGTGGCCAGCACGTATGGTCACCTTCCACGCGGAGGTGTGGATTGAAACCTCCAAATGTAGTCTCGACTCCCGTGTGCGGGGGTATTCATAAGAGTCGTGGCGGGAAAATGCCGGAAATCGCGGTAGAGGTTGCCACGACTCCCGTGTGCAGAGGTATTCATTGGAGT